>CADDYR010000327.1 GCA_902810765.1 Chloroflexota bacterium | reverse complement strand
CCCCTACCCGCTCGACCCTGTCCCCGTGCTCCCTCCACGCCGTCTGACGGTGGGTGTGGCCGTGGAAGGCGGTCCTCAGCCCGAGCTCCTGCAGCCTCTCCGCCGCCTGATGGGCCGCTCTCGGCCCCGAGACGTACGGGAACCGCTCGAAATAGCTCGTCTCGCGCCTGCGCTCGATAGCCTCGCTCGCCCGTATGCCGACCGGCAGGCGGCTCGTCGGTGAGGAGTGGCACAGCAGCGCGTCATCGAGAATAGCCGTCGAGGGGAGAGACCTGAGCCAGGCCCGCACGTCCTCGGGAAGGCTCAGGCGAAGGCGCAGCTCCCGGTTGCCGAACACCGCGAGGTCGGCCCGCAGCATCAGCAGACGGCAGCACGCCTCGTCCTGATCGGTGCCCAGCGCGTCCCCCAGGAAGGCCATCCTGCTCGCCCCGAGCTGCTCCGAGGTCCGGAGCGCCCGCTCCAGCGCCCGAAGCTCCCCGTGCACGTCCGAGAGCAGCGCCCAGGTCTCCTTCATAGCCCCCATTATGCGCGCGAGATCAGCCTCCTGTCACCGCCCCTCGTTCGGCCGGTTGCCGTAGAATGGCCACAGCGATGGGGACTGGGGACGGAGACATCCCTGTGGAGCTGGGGGCCGGGCGCGACGTGACGCGGGTGCTGGGGCCGGAGTTCTACGCCCGGCCGACGCTCGAGGTCGCGCGCGGGCTGCTCGGCTGCGTGCTGGTGCACGAGTTGGCGGAGGGGCGCACGGCGGGCCGCATCGTCGAGACGGAGGCGTACCCTCCGGGCGATCCGGCGTCGCACGCGTACCGCGGCAGGACAGCGCGCAACGGGGCGATGTGGGGACCGCCGGGACGGGCATACGTGTACTTCACGTACGGCATGCACTACTGTGTGAACTGTGTGACCGAGCCGGAGGGCGTCGGCGCGGCTGTGCTCATACGTGCGCTCGAGCCGCTGGAGGGACTCGACCTGATGGCCGCGCGGAGGCGCGTCTCGGACACCAGGCTCCTGTGCAGCGGTCCGGGACGGCTGTGCCAGGCGATGGGCATCGGGCGGGAGCTCGATGGTCGGCCGCTGCAGGGTCCGGCGCTGTACGTGGTACGCGGGCGGGCTGAGGCCCCCGTCGTCGCCACCACGCGCGTGGGCGTGCGCAACGGGGCCGAACACCCCTGGCGGTTCTATCCCGCGGGCTGCCCCTGGATCTCGAGGCGCTGAGGCTCCGTTGCCTCGCAGGCCGCACAGCCTCGGGTGTGGCGCTGGTCAAGGTCGGCCCCCGTCCGGTCGCGAGCCGTCGCGTCATGCCTGCGCCCACAGCTCGACACCGTTCCCGGCCGGGTCGCGGAAGAGCGCGCCCGTGCCGCCGTTGCGCTCCTGCCCGATCTCCTCGTATCCGCCGTCCCTCAGGCGCTCGATCGCCGACTCCCACGACGCTGAGTCCGGCAGCACGATCGCGTAGGACACGAGCCCCACGGACTCGGGGGGAGGCGGCGGCACGTTCCTCCCGGACCAGACGTTCAGCCCGATGTGGTGGTGGTAGCCTCCGGCCGAGACGAACAGCGCGCCCGGATAGGAGCGGGTCGTGACCTCGAACCCGAGCAGCCCGCAGTAGAAGCTCTCCGCGCGCCCGAGGTCTCCCACCTGCAGGTGCACGTGACCGATCGTCGCGCCCTCGGGCACGCCGTCCCACGGTGCGGGATCGGACCGGAGCTCGGCCATCAGCCCGTCGAAGTCGAGGGGCAGCGTCGCCATACCGATCTCTCCCTCGCGCCAGCTCCAGGTCTCCCGCGGCCGGTCGGCGTAGATCTCCAGCCCCGTCCCGTCCGGGTCGCTGAGGTACAGGGCCTCGCTCACGAGATGGTCCGAGGCGCCGTCCAGGGGCCAGCCGCGCTCGGAGAGCCGGGAGACCACCGCGGCGAGGTCGCGCCTGCCCGGTAGCAGGATGGCCGCGTGGTACAGGCCGGTGGTGCGCGGCGGGCGGGGTATCGCGCCCGGGTGCTCGTACAGCACGAAATGATGCGGCGGGCCGCCGGTCGGGGACAGGGGGACGGCGCCCTCCTGATCGGGGCCGGCCCTGTAGCCGAGCACTCCCTCGTAGAAGTCGAGCGCGCGGCCGAGGTCGGACACCCTCAGCCGCACGTGGCCCATGCGCGTGTCCGGGGGCAGATGATGCCGCGAGTCGTCGTCCATGAGCTCCGCCGCCTGTGAGTTCGGGCGCACCGTGGACAGGTCCGCCGGGCCAACTGCAAGCAACCGTACACTCGCGGCACCGCGCTGTCAAGTCGAACCCCGTTGTTGACAGTTGGTGCGGGCGGGAGTATCCTCACGGTTAGGCGGGCACGGGTGTCGGTCTTCCCCCAGGGGCGCAGGAACGAAGGAGCGCGATGGCCACGGAAACGAAGCCCAGGCTGAGGGTGTACGCCGCTTGCTACGCTTTGTGGGGCATCGTGCTCGTGCTCGCGCTGATCTCCCTCGAGCTTTGGCGCGAGACGATCCTCGACCTCGTGATACGGCACGTGGACGACCTGAGCTCTCAGACCTCCACCTACGACGTGCTCATCGTCGTGCTCGGGCTGGGCCTGACAGCCCTCACGATCTTCGCCGAGCCCTACCTGCGCGGCGGCATCAGGCGCCGGAGGCTCCTGCCGCGCTTCGGGCACGTCGCCGTGCCTCTCGCGGCGTTCGCCGCGGCCGCGTGGGTGGTGCGCGCGCTGGCCTGAGGATCATCAACCAATAGGAAGAGAGACCCGAATGCAGAGAGTGGACGTGAGCAGGGTGCGTGAGGCCGGGGAGCGGGTGGTGGAGAGCGTGGCCCGGGTGATGGTAGGGGCAGAGGGCGTGACGAGGCTCCTCCTGGTGGCCCTGCTCGCGGAGGGACACGCGCTCTTGGAGGATGTGCCGGGGGTGGGCAAGACCACCCTGGCCAAGACGCTCGCTCGCTCCCTCGACCTCTCCTTCTCCCGCATCCAGTTCACGCCAGACCTCCTGCCCTCCGACGTCACGGGCATCAACTACTTCAACCAGAGGTCCCAGGAGTTCGAGTTCAGGCCCGGTCCCGTGTTCTCGAACGTGCTGTTGGCCGACGAGATCAACCGTGCCACCCCCCGCACCCAGTCGGCGCTCCTCGAGGCGATGCAGGAGGGCCAGGTGACGGCGGACGGGGTGACGAGGGCTCTGCCGCGACCCTTCGTTGTGCTCGCGACCCAGAACCCGGTGGAGCTCGAGGGCACCTTCCCCCTGCCGGAGGCTCAGCTCGACCGCTTCCTGATGAGGCTGTCGGTCGGGTATCCGGGGGAGGAGGAAGAGGCCGAGATCACGAGGAGGTTTCGGGAGGCGAGCCCCCTGGAG
>CADDYR010000326.1 GCA_902810765.1 Chloroflexota bacterium | reverse complement strand
CGCCTGCCTCGCGAGCCTGTACGCCTCGGCCTGGCGCAGCCTGTCCCGATGCTGCTCCCTGCCCACGTCCTCTGCCATCCACATCTGGTAGCCCATCGTCACGTTCTCCTTAGCTCTTGCCATATCCGAGGCGTCGGATACGCCTCTACGAGGTAGCCCTGGTCGTCGCTTAGCTGGTCGCCCAGCGCCAGCCCGCGAGGAGCCGCATCGTGAGCCCGACCAGACGGGGCAGTCTCACGGCCTCGGGGCGCGTCCGCGCGCCCTCCGCCAGCCTGATCGCCGCCAGCCTCGCCGCCTCGCGGGACCTCTCCTCGTTGACGGTCCGCACCCACTTCTCGGCGTCGTACACGTTCGGGAACATCTGAGCTTTCTCCATCCTTGCCTTGTTTCGCTCGATCCTTCACTATTGACTGTACGACCGAATGCGGTCATGATCGTTCCTAATTCGAACGTATGTTCGAGAATCGAGGCGATCTCGTGTACCATCCGACGACCAGGGTGCTCGCGGTGCTCGAGCTGCTGCAGTCGCACTACAGGCTCACCGGCGGGGAGATCGCGCGCAGGCTGGAGGTGAGCGAGAGGACCGCCAGGCGGTACGTGGAGATGCTCCAGGATCTCGGGATCCCCATCGAGGGAGAGCGGGGCAGGTACGGTGCCTACAGGCTCCGCCCCGGCTACAGGCTGCCTCCTCTCGTGCTCACGAACGAGGAGGCGCTCGCGGTCACGCTCGGGCTCCTGATATCCCGTCGGATGGGTCTCATCATCGCGGCGCCCGCGATCGAGAGTGTGCTGGCGAAGCTGAACAGGGTGCTGCCGGAGGGAGTGAGAGAGCAGGTGCGGGCCATCCAGGAGACCCTCGCGATCAGCGTGGCGCCGTCCGACACCCCGCCCCAGAGCCGGACGATCATGGACTTCAGCCGGGCGGCGAGCGAGAGCAGGCGGATCTGGATACGGTACGCGTCCTCGGAGGCGGAGAGCGAGCGCGAGGTGGACCCGTACGGGCTCGTCTACCACGCTGGACGCTGGTACGCCGTCGGCTGGTGCCATCTCAGGCGCGACCTGAGGGTGTTCAGGCTCGACAGGGTGCTGGAGACGGAGCTCCGTGAGGAGAGCTTCGAGCCGCCGGAGGGGTTCGACGTGCAGGATTTCCTGACGCGGTCGCTCGCGACGATCCCGGGCACCTGGGAGGTGGAGGTCGCGCTCGAGCTGGAGGTGGAGCGGGCGCGGAGGCTGATAGCCCCGACCCTCGCCCTGCTGGAGGAGACGGACGAGGGCGTCGTGATGAGGCTGTACGTGTCCGACCTGGACTGGATGGCTAGGTACCTCGTGGGCCTCGGCTGCCGCTTCCGCGTGCTGAAGCCCCCCGAGCTCCTGTCCGCCCTCGCCGTGCTCGCCGACAACATCCGCGCCCTCGCCGAGGACAGGCAAGGAGAGAGGTCATAGTGAGACGTCTCAGCCTCGAACCGGAAAGAACGACATCTCGCACGACGCTTTAGCCTCTGGCGTCCAGGGGATCGTCGAAGCGTTCGAGCTCGACGATCCGATGGTGGTCGGGCATTCGTGGGAGGGTGGACAGCGCTCGAGTACGGCGCTTCGTACTCCGCGTGCCGAGGGGTCGTGTGCGTGGACGGGTCTCCGACGGGGTCGGATCACAGGTGGACGAGAAGGGGTTTGATACTCGAGCAAAGCTCCAGATGTCCCGAAGTATCAGGGCTACCGCGGTGACGCTTCGAGGCGGGCGAGCTCGCGGCCGACCTCCTCGGCCCACAGCGTGTAGCCGGAGGGCGAGGGGTGGTGGCCGTCGGCGCAGAAGTGCCCGCTCGCGCGCGTGAACGCCCGGCGCATCACCTCGTAGATTCCCACGAGTGCGACGTCCCGCCGCCCCTCCACCAGCCCGCGCAGCTCGCGGTTCATTCGCCGAGCGCGGCGGTCGAAGACCACGCGGAGGGGGAGGGGCAGGATCGGCATCGTGATGATCGCGGGCACGTCGAGCACGGCGACCCGAGCACCTGTAGTCACGAGCGCGTCCAGCATCTCCGACATGCGCCGGACGTACCTGCGGACCGGCGTCCAGCGGATCACGTCGTTCCCGCCCACGCTCACGAGCACGACGTCCGGCTCGAGGGCGGGCACTCGGGGCACCTGCGACTCGAGCACCTCGGAGGCCAGCGCCCCCTCCACGCCCAGGTTCACCAGCCGCACGTCCCGGCCCTCCTCGGCGAGAGCCCTTGCGACACAGGCTCCGAAGCTGGCATCGGGATCGCGCGCGCCGATCCCCTGCGCGGTGCTGTCGCCCACCACTACCAGAGTGAGGGGCTTCCCCGATCCGGGGAACCTGAGCTCGACGTCGAACGGCAGGATCGGCACCGCCGCCGACGCGATCCTCCTGCGTATGAGCGCGAAGCTCAGCCCCAGGTAGGCCGCGCAGGAGGCCAGCACCGCCAGCGCCAGCCTCGCCACGCGCTCAGGCCGCACGACTCCCACCTCGCATCCCCTCTCTCGATTCCAACTCGGCTACATCTCACCCGCGAGCACACTCCGTTCCATCGCGGACACGGTCCCGGCTGGCAGGCATCTTGCACCTTCAAGCGTCCGACGCCTTTGTACCACGAGGAGGAGGACCTTGGAGAGGGACCCGGTGTGCGGGATGGAGGTGGACCGCGACAGCGCGGCGGCGACGAGCGAGTACCAGGGCCAGACGTACTACTTCTGCAGCCAGGGTTGCAAGGAGCGCTTCGACGCGAATCCCCAGCAGTACGTCGGGCCGACGGGCAGCCCGACCTAGAGCGGACGACGTGGTTGACACGACCTGGAGCGCGTGGTACAGTAGAACTCGCTTCAGGCAGGATATATTCGAGGAGACTGGCGGGATGGTGAGCACCCAGGTGAGAACCCCTGACGGGGATCCGAGGGAGGAGTGCGCCCATCTCAGGTAGAGCCGTCTCGTAAGCCAGACCTCCAGGGCCGTGGGCGCTCCTCCAGCGCTCGCGGCCTTTCTTGTTGCCCCGGAACGACCCTTCCCGTTCCTGCGCGCACCACGGCCGCGCGGCGCCGGCCCCGCGATCGGAAGGCGCGCGGGAGAAGGAATGCAGATCACACTCGACCGACACGACGATATATCTCAGGGCTCGCGGAGCCGCGTGCTGCTGCGCTACCTGTGGCCCCTGCGCTACCGGGCCGCGGGGCTTGCGGTGCTGCTGCTCGGCAGCACCGCACTGCAGCTGCTCAGCCCGCAGATAGTCCGGCGGTTCATCGACACCGCGACTCATCAGGGCACGCTGAGCGCGCTGCTCGTGCTAGCCGCTGTGTACATCGCCGCTGCGCTCGCCGGACAGGTGCTCGGTGTGGCCTCGACCTACGCGGGCGAGTGGGTAGGAT
>CADDYR010000325.1 GCA_902810765.1 Chloroflexota bacterium | reverse complement strand
CACCGCGATCGCCGCGGCCCCCCGCATCCCGACCGCGACCGCCTCGCCGTGCGTGAGCGCGCCGTAGCCGGAGGCCGCCTCGATCGCGTGTCCGATCGTGTGCCCGTAGTTCAGGATGGCCCGCAGCCCCGACTCCCTCGGGTCCTCCGTCACTATCCGGAGCTTGATCCTCGCGCAGGTTCCGACGACGCGCTCGAGGGCCGCGGCGTCGCGTCGCTCGAGCGCGTCCGCCTCCGACTCGAGGAACTCGAACAGTGCCGGGTCGGCGATGAGCGCGGTCTTGATCACCTCCGCCCAGCCGCAGCGCAGCTCCCGCTCGGGCAGGGTCGAGAGGAACGCCGTGTCCACGATCGTGAGCGCCGGGGGGTAGAAGGAGCCGATGAGGTTCTTCGCGCGCGGGTGGTTGATGCCCGTCTTGCCGCCTATGGAGCTGTCCACCTGGGAGAGCAGGTTCGTGGGCACCTGGACCAGCCCGAGGCCTCGCAGGTAGGTGGCCGCGACCCAGCCGGCGAGGTCGCCCACCACGCCGCCCCCCAGCGCGATCACCACGTCGCGCCGCTCGGCCCTGCGCTCGGCGAGCCAGTCCCAGAGCTCGGACGCGCGCTCGAGGCACTTCGAGCCCTCGCCTGCGGGGACCGCCCGGCTCTCCACCTGCCAACCGCCCGCGCGCAGGCTAGCCTCGACCCTCCCGCCGTACAGGGGCAGCACGTTCGTGTCGCTGACGACGAACGCCCTCCCCGACATCCCGCGGGCTCGAAGCAGCTCCGGCAGGCGCTCGATCAGGTCGTGGCCCGTCTCGATCGGATGCATTGGTGCAAGTGTCGGTGGCTGTTCTGGTCGCATCAGACCTGGCTCGGCTCCGTGCTCTTCTCCGACGGCTCGTGACTGGTACCACTAGTATAGTGGCGGAGGCTCGGATATCTCCACGCGATCAGCCCGGTGAGGGCGAGGGTCGCCAGTCCGCCCGTGATGATCGCGATCGGCGCGCCCCAGCCGGAGGCGACGAGCCCGGCCTCGAGCTCGCCGAGCTGTGGCCCGCCCATGAAGAAGACCATGTTCACGCTCGTCATGCGCCCCCGCAGGTGGTCGGGCGTGACCAGCTGCCTGATCGTGCCGCGGATCACCGTCGAGACGGTGTCGGCCGCGCCGGTGAGCGCGAACGCGACGTAGGACAGCGCGAACACGTCCGACGCCCCGAACAGCACGGTCGCAAGGCCGTACACCGCCACGCTTACGAGCAGCACCGGACCCTGGTGGTAGATGTCCCGCCTGAGCGAGAGCGCGATGCCCGTGACCACCGAGCCCACCGACTGCGCCGTGGCGAGCACTCCGTACCCCGTGGCCCCGACGCCGAGCACCTGACCCGCGACGAGCGGCAGCATCGTCCTGGCCGAGGAGAAGAACGTGGCGAAGAAGTCGAGGAGCATCGTGCTCCAGATGAGCCTCGTCCTGTAGGTGAAGCGCAGGCCCTCCACGAGCGAGTCCCAGCTGAGCTCCGTCCGCTCGCCTCGCGCCGCGCCGCGATAGCTCATCAGGAGGACAGCCGCGACGACCACGCCGTAGCTCGCGGCGTTGATAGCGTAGACGACGCCGATCGCGAGCTGGCTGATCAGCACGCCGGCGAGCGCCGGCCCCACGATCGTGCCCACCTGCCAGTTGATCTGGTTCAGGCTGATCGCGTTCGTGAGGTACGCCCGCGGCACGATCTGCGGCACGAGCGCCTGCTCCGCGGGCTGCTCGAACGCCCCGACGGCCGCGGTGAGGCTGGTGATCACGTAGAGCAGCGCCAGACTCGAGTGGCCCGAGAGCGCGGCCGCAGCCAGCGCCGCGGCGAGCAGCGCGGCGAGCACCTGGGTCCACAGCACCACGAGGCGGCGGTCGTGGATGTCCGCGAGCACCCCTCCGAGCAGGGCGAACAGGACGATCGGGATCACCCGTGCCAGCCCGATCGTCCCGAGCCCCAGGGCCGCAGAATTCAGGGCGACGTGGTGGCCGAAGAGGTCCAGCTGGAAGGACGTCCCCTTGAGCAGCTCGTACACGTTCCAGTTGACCGCGATCAGCTGCATCTGGGTGCCGATCGTGGACACGAGCTGCCCGGACCACAGCAGCCGGTAGTCCCTCTGGCGCAGAGCCGCCAGACGCGGCGTCGGTGCGGTGCGTCCGCCCATCTCGGGATCGAGCCCCTCTCCAGGAATCCCCTCAGAAGGGGTGGATCAGTTCGGTCTCGGCATCGAGCAGCAGCAGGGGCAGGTGGTATCCCTCGGTGAACTCGATCACCTTCGAGAGGACCTCCTGCGCGTGGCGGGCGTCGCTCGAGGCGTAGGTGACGAGGAGCTCGGCCATCTGCCACTTGTCCTGGCCCTCCGTCTCGGCGACGGAGACGCTGTACGTGTTGCGCAGCCTCGTCTGAAGGGATCGCAGCACCTGCCGCTTGTCCTTCAGGGACTGGCTCTCGGGGAGGCTCAGCTCGAGCCTGCAGACTCCTATCACTCCGGCCACGAGTTCGTCCTCATCCGATCAGCCGTTGCCTCTCGCTTTCCTCGGGCAGGTAGCTCCCCCAGGCGACGAGGCCGTCCTCGCCCACGTCGCGGACCGCGACACCCCGCGCTCTGCCCTTCTCGCTCAGGTACTTTCCGTCGCCGAGGTACACCCCGACGTGGTCTATCCCCTCGCCGTCGGGCCTGCTGAAGAACACCAGATCGCCCTTCCGCGCGCCCTCCAGCGTGCCGGGGTGCTTCACGACCGCGGCGTCGTACTGCTCGTCCGCGTCCCGCGGCACGACGATCCCGATGCGCTGATGGAGCCTGAGGACGAGCCCGGAGCAGTCGGCGCCGGCGATGCTGCTCGTGCCGCCCCAGACGTAGGGCTGGTCCGTCCAGACCTTCAGCGCCTCGAGCAGCTCGCCCCTGCCGCCCACGGCCGGGGGATACGGCCGCAGGTCCACACGCCGCGCCCAGCCGCGCCTGCCGTCCGGCAGCCGCACTCGCACCCGATCCCCCTCGGGGCCGTCCTCGCCGGGCAACAGACTGCCCTGCGGCAGCGCGAGCACGGCGAGCCCGAGGTCGTCCGTGACGACCGTCGCACGCGCGACCGTCTGCCACGCGGGCTCGTCGGACCTCTCGACCAGGGCGCGTGCGGGTACCCAGCCGGGATACCCCCTGGGGTCGAGGCGGGAGGGCTGAACTGGGAGCGCGACGAGCGCCCAGCCGTCGCGCCGCTCGAGCACGATCGCGGGCTCCCCCAGCACGGCCTCCGTGACCCACTCCGTGCCCACGTCGGGTGCGCTCCTCACCGGGCAGGACGGAACGCCCAGGATACAGGGCGGGCGCTGAGTGTTCGGGACGTCCACGATGAAGGAATTATAGCAGCGGCGGCCGCGCCCGCGGCGCGCCGCGGGCGCGGCCGCACCAGAGGGGTTCCATCC
>CADDYR010000324.1 GCA_902810765.1 Chloroflexota bacterium | reverse complement strand
TCTCGGAGCACCGGCTGTTCCTGGTAGGCGAAGGATACGTGCTCGAAGCTGATGCCATACCTGATCCTGTGGGGCAGGGGGCGGGGATGCTCGGGCACCGGCAGGTCTGCTGGTGCCTCAAGCACCCTCTCCAGCGCGGGGAGGAAGCCCATGTCTCGCTGTACGTTGCTCAGGACGTAGGACGCGAGCTGGAGCCTCGCGTACAGCATCGTGGCGGCTCCGCCGTAGAGGGCGACGTCTCCGACGCTGAGCGCCCCGCTCACCGCCCGCACCGCGATGTACGCGTACACGCCGCCCACGGCGAGCGCGCCGCAGACCGAGCCCAGCGCCACCTTGCGCGTCAGGCGGCCTCGGATCTCGTCCAGCGCCGACATCACCCCTCCGAGCGTGCGCTCGTACCTCTCTCGAAAGAAGTCGACGAGGGAGCACAGCCGCACGTCCTTCGCGACGTCGGGGGCGAGGGTAGCCTCGCGGAAGTAGCGCAGCCTTCGGGCCTCGGGTGTCTGGACGTACAGGTAGTCCCCGGTCCTGTGCTGGAACTCCCAGTGCCACAACATCCGGGGCACGAACGCGAGCACGAGCAGCACGGGCGCGGCGGGACCGAGCCGGGCGAGCGTGAGCAAGAGCGCGACCGACGTGGCGAGTGCCGCGAGTCCCATGCCTCCCTCCCGAGCCACCGTCAGCCCGGCTCCCGCCGCGCTCGTCCGCGCCCTGTGCAGGTCGTCGGCGAACGCCGGATCCTCGAACCTCGCGAGCCCCTGCCAGGAGTTGGCCGCTCGGATCAGCCGCCCGGTAACGTGGGCTGTGAGCCTGTCGCCGATCATCGCCTCGAAGGTGAGGGCCACGGGCTGGAGTACCTGACCCAGCCCTATCACGGCGGCGGCGAGCAGCACCCAGCCGAGCAGGGGCGGGGCCTCCCGCACGGGAGAGCCGCGGGCCATCGAGACCACCCCGTCTATCACGATCTTCGTGAGCGCGAGCTCGGCCACGGGCAGGATCGCCTGGACGAGTATCGCGAGGAGCAGCCCCGTGAGCAGCGCCGGTCCCGCCTCCCAGGTGAGCCTCAGGGCGAGGCAGAGCAGCCTCGCCCGCTCCGCCATCCGAGCGAGTATGTCGTGGACCGCCTCGGGCATACGCACCTCCTGGAGGCCCCCGCGCAGCGGCGGGTGCAGAACGACTCGTTCGACCGTGGACAAAGAAAAGGGCCGTGGACGCGCATCGCCCACGGCCAGGGGGTAGAACGAGCGAGCCGTCTCCAGGTCACTCGGCCCGCGGTCTGGTAATCGCGAGGTGCGAGGAAGCGGCTACGCCGATCTCCGGAGGCGTGGCGATGCACGGTACATAGCGGCCACACCTCCTTCCATCTACGCAGCCCCGTTGTGCTGACAACGGCGAGAATACCCCAAGTGCGATACGCAGGTCAAGGGCATCTTGTCAGACGCACCCCTCGTCGTGCAGGAGCTCTATCTCGTCCGGGCCGTAGCCGAGCTCGGCGAGCACCTCGTCGGTGTGCTCGCCCAATAGCGGCGGGTGGCGGCGGATCGAGCCGGGGGTGCGCGAGAGGACGTTCGGCACGCCCGTCTGGCCGATCCTCCCGAGCGTGGGGTGCTCGACCTCCGCGCGGAACCCCATGTGGACCACCTGCGGGTCGCAGAGCACCTCGTCCACCTCCAGCACGGGGGCGCAGGGCACGCCAGCGCTCCCGCACCTGCTCACCATCTCGTCGGTGCACCGCGCCCTGATGAGCGGGACAATCACCTCGTACAGCTCCTCGCGATGCTCGCAGCGCCCGGCGTTCGTGAGGAACCGAGGGTCGGAGGCGAGCTCCGGCACGTCCATCGCCCCGCAGAAGCGCCTCCAGAGCGAGTCGTTGCCGACCGTGAGGTTCACCCAGCCGTCGGAGGTCTCGAACGTGTCGTATGGCGTGATCATCGGGTGGCGGTTGCCGAGCCTCTCGGGCCTCTCCCCCGTGAGCAGCCACCTCCCGGCCTGGTACGTGAGCAGCGCGATCTGCCCGCCGAGGAGCGACGAGTCTATGTGCTGGCCCTCGCCGGTGCGCTCGCGGTGGTACAGCGCCGCGACGATCGCGAACGCGGCGAGTATCCCGGCCGTCAGGTCGGCGATGGGCACGCCCGCGCGGATCGGCCTGCCCTCGGGCTCCCCGGTCACGCTCATCACGCCGCCCAGCCCCTGCAGGATCAGGTCGTAGGCCGTGCGGTCGCGCGAGGGTCCGGTCTGGCCGAACCCCGAGATGGAGCAGTACACGACGTCGGGCCTGCGCCTCGCGACGTCCTCGTACCCGAAGCCCAGGCGCGCGGCCGTGCCCGGGGAGAAGTTCTCGAGGAAGACGTCCGCGGTGTCGACGAGCCTCCACAGGACCTCCCTCGCGCGCTCCTTCGAGAGGTCGAGCGCGATCGAGCGCTTGTTCCGGTTGACGCTCAGGTAGTACACGCTCTCCGTGCCCACGAACGGCGGCCCCCAGTGGCGCGTGTCGTCGCCCGTGCCGGGCCGCTCCACCTTCACCACGTCCGCGCCCATGTCGCCGAGCAACATCGAGCAGTACGGCCCGGTCATCACCCTGCTCAGGTCCACGACGCGCACGCTCGACAGGGGGCCCACGTCACACCTCCATTTCGCCTGGCCACGAGACTCAGTCGGATCCGGGAGCGAGCCACGACAGCACGAGGCCGTAGAGCACGTGCCTCGGGATCATCACGACGGGGTTCTTCCAGGAGACCGCCCTGTCCAGCTCGCCCGTACTCCGGCCCGGGTGATACCGATCCACGAGCGGCAGGGCGGGGACGAGCGAGGCGTACTCGAGGCAGCCGTACGCCGTCCCCCTCGTCCAGCGCGAGCCCGGCAGGTACCGCCTCGCGACCGTGTAAGCGGCCCCGAGTGCCGAGCCGAAGCCCAGGTGGAGCGCCGTGCCCAGGGGCAGGTAAACGCTCCTGTCCGCCGAGAACATCCGGCCGAGGAGCACCAGGTCGCTGAACCGGTAGCCCGTGAGCCTGGTGTCCAGCGGGATCTCCGCCGCATACAGCGCCGCCCCCACGAAGCCGGCGAGCGCGCCCCTCGCGACCTCCCGTGCGTCGAGGTCCAAGCTCGGTCTCCTTCCCTCTCAGGCGGCGAGGTCCAGGTTCGGGTCGGCGTCGAGGTCCAGGCCGTCGGGGCCGAGCCTGCGCAGCTGGAAGTAGCCCGCGCTGCCGATCATCGCCGCGTTGTCCGTGCAGTAGACCAGGCGCGGGAAGCGCACCTCCGGCCCCACCCTCTCGCGCATCAGCTCGCGCAGGCGCGTGTTCGCGGCGACCTCGAGGCGATAGCCGTCGCGACGGGCCCCGGCTCCTTCAGCAGCGTGAGGGTGGGGATGGCGACGGCGAAGGGGCTTGCGGTGGCTCTCGGCGTGCCGCTCGTGGGGGTGCACACCC
>CADDYR010000323.1 GCA_902810765.1 Chloroflexota bacterium | reverse complement strand
TCGCCACCACCTCGCTGTCGCCGAGCCTGACGCCGTTGACCTCGACGATCGTGTCCTCCTCGTGGAACTCCCTGCTCACCAGCTTGAACGGCTTGGTGACCGGCACCAGGCTCTCCACACCGGGCATGCTCTCGATCCTCCCGTGAGCCTCGCCGACGGCGACGCCGTGGCCGATGAGTCCGACGATCGTGCGCTCCGCACCCTTCGAGACGTGCGCGACCAGCCCGCACTCCTGCGCCCGTTCTACGACGCCCGCCACGTCCGCCTCCGTCGCGTCCCGTTTCATGATGACTACCACGATGTCTCCCTCCCGTTGCTGATCGTTGTACCTTCCGTCCGTGCGTGCAGGATCGCTCCCCGACGAGAGAGGGCCTCCCGGCTGCCCGGGAGGCCCTCTGCGAAGGGTCGTTGTCTGCCTTGTCTGTGGGGGCTACGTTCTGCGGCTGCTGACCTCCCGAGCGCGTATGTCGCGGGTAAAGTACGCAAAGTAGCGGTAGAAGACAGCGAAGAACGCGCCGACGAGCACCGTCGAGCGGCTCAGGGACGTGGCCAGACGCGCGGCGCCCGAAGCGCCCTCGTTCAGAGTACTGTTGGCCGTGCGGTTGCCCACCCGAGTCCCTCTCCGTGTGCGATCCTACGCCCCAGAGCGTACCACCCCTCTACCGTGCGTGTCAACGTCCGCGGCCCATCGGTGACACGGCGGCTAGCGCGACGGATCGTGTGCAAGCTCGTACACCAGGGCGTCCGGGCCTCGGAAGTGCTGCCAGGCGTAGCCTCCCTCGGCTCGCTGGAGGCCGCCGAGCAGCTCCACGTCCGCCAGCTCCTGCCTCGCCCGCTCGATGTCGTACACCAGAAACCCCACCACTACCTGGTTGCGCTCGAAGTCCTGCCCACGATATCGCCTTCACCTGCATTGGCTTCCTCCTGTGCTGCTGCCGAACTGTGCGTCCACCCGGCCTGGCGGCGCAATAGGCGACCGGCGGGCGCTCGTGGTATGGTTGGAGCGGTCGGGACGATCCGCCCGAGGCGCCGGCCTCGCGAATCTGACGAGCGCGGTGAGGGAGAGGGAGTGTACTACCTGTTGTTGTACGACGTGACGGACGACTACCTGGAGCGCCGCCCTCTGTACAGGCAGGAGCACCTCGCGCTGGCGCGCGAGGCGCACGAGCGAGGCGAGCTGATGATGGCGGGCGCCCTTTGGGACCCGCTCGACGGCGCCGCGCTCGTGTTCAGGGCGGACGATCCCTCCGTCGCCGAGCGCTTCGCGGAGGGCGACCCGTACGTGCGGAACGGCCTGGTCAGGAGCTGGCGAGTCCGCCGCTGGGACGTGGTTGTCGGCGGAGAGGGCTGAGCGCGGGCCGCCCACGCCTGTCATCCTGAGCCCTTCGCTTCGCTCGAGGGTAAACTCCGCGAAGGATCCGTCCTCCATACGTCAGACTCCTCGGCCTGCGGCCTCGGATTGACGGACTCGGCATCACTGTACGACGCCCTGAAGCCCGACTCCCTCGCGGCGCGTCCGCGCTAGGCGTGGTCCTCGGGGTTCTGCCAGTACCACGCCTCCGGATCGTAATCCGCCGGACACGGCACGCCCCAGGTGTTCACGTAGCCGTGGGTGTAGAGGTCCTCCCGCTTCGGCACGTTCCGCATGTCCTTGTGGACCAGCTCGACCTGAGGGTAGTTCGCGATCGTGCCCGAGAAGAACGGGCCCTCCTCCATCTGTATCTTCATGATGTCCCAGACGATCGCCGTGCGCTTCATGAAGTCCGGCTCCATCAGGCCCTTGCGGTACAGATCCCACATCCTCTGCACCGGGCCGTTCGGGTCCGGCTCCAGCCGTGGCGGGTGGCGCTTCCACGGGTCGACGTTCTTCTCGGAGTTCTGATCCTTCGTGCCGATCGTCGTCCAGTAGGTGCCCTCGAGCGGAGCCCACCTCTGGTTGTCCAGCGGGATCATCCAGTTGGGAAACATCAGGCAGTTCGGAGCGTCCGACACCTCCCAGGCGGTCGTGGTCTGGATTCTGCCCGCCGCCCACCGGTCCCCCCAGCCCGTGGGGTTCGTCGGGTTCGGGCTCGCGTTGATCCCGACGGCCTTCCAGTCGGCCGCCAGCAGCTCGTTCTTCCTGAGGTGCTCGCCAGTGAGCCCGGAGCCGTAGTCGAGCGTGATGGAGAGCTTGGAGCCGTCGGGGAACTCCCTCCAGCCATCGCCGTTCACGTCCTTCAACCCCAACTCGTCGAGCATGCGCTTGGCCTTTGCCGGGTCGTACTTGACGTAGCTGTCCCGCCACTGCTTGTAGACCTGCGGCCCCTGGCCGATATGGTACTCGATGGCCTTCGGGCTCATAGTGCCCGTGGTGAGCTCTCCCTGGTTGAAGTAGATGGTCTTGCGGGCACGGGCGCGGTTGTAGGCCAGAGACAGCGCCTGTCGGAACTTCGGGTTGCGGAACAGGTCGCGATATTTCCTGTCGTAGTAGTCGTAGTTGAAGAACCACATCGAGCCCGTGCCGGAGCCCGAGTCCCAGTACAGGATGTTCAGGTCGTTCCGCGACTGCGAAGCCTTGATCGTGGACACGTCTCCGAGCGTTATGCCGTCGTAAGCTCCGTGCACGTAGTCCGCCTTCCCCTGCTGGATGTTGAGCCTCATCACCTGCGGATCCTGCACGTTCGTCTGGATCAGGCGGTCCATGTACGGCAGCTGATTGCCCCAGCGATCTATCGCATAGTAGTACGGGTTGCGCACGAACTCCGCGTACTGGCCCTGCTTGTATGTGCTGAGCATCCAGCCGTCGAGGGTCGGGCAGTCAGGATTGGTGAAGCAGTCGCGCTTGGCGCCGAAGGTGGTCGTCCAGGACTTCTTGTTGAGCTTCTTGTTGTACCTGATGTGGAACTGCTTCATATAGTGCTTCGGCAGGTAGACCTCAGCGCCCGCGAACAGGGGGCCGTTGACGATCCACGCCAGCTCGTCGGCGATCAGCGGGGACGGGGAGTCGTACTCGATCCTGAGGGTGTAGTCGTCCATCTTCGTGAACCTGGCGGGCTTGCCGTCGGCGGACCTGGCCCACTTGTCGGGCGGCATCCCGAGGTCCGGGTCGAGCATGTAGTCGTTCCACCAGAACATGACGTCGTCCATCGTGAGGGGCGCTCCGTCCGACCACCTCAGCCCCTTGCGGAAGTGGAACGTCCAGGCCGTGAGGTCCTCGTTCGCCTCCCAGGACTCCGCGGTGCCGGGTCCGATCTCGAAACCGTCCCTGAGCCACCTGAGCGGCGAGAACCCGTACATGCTCTCCGCGACGAGGTGGGTCGTGCTCCAGTCCGACGTGTCGGAGCATATCCACCGGACAGTCCCACCGTACCTGCCCTCGGACATCCACGCGTGGGGCACGACGTAGGGGCGCTCGGGCAGCCTCTGCTCGACCGGAGGCAGCTTGCCCGCCTTCACCTGCGCGGCGAGCTGCGGCGCCTCCTTGTACTTGCCCTTGTACGACAGCC
>CADDYR010000322.1 GCA_902810765.1 Chloroflexota bacterium | reverse complement strand
CTCCCCGCAAGGCAGAGAGGGAGCGGTACCCCAGCTGAGGCCCGAAGGGCCGAAGAATCTGTCCTGAGACTTTGGGGCGGTCTCCTTACAGATCCTTCGCTTCGCTCAGGATGACAAGCGTGAGTGGCACAGGATGGCAACGCCTGGTGGCTCCAAACAGTGGAAGGGTAAGTGTCCAACCCGGAGTCCGTATGAGCGTTGGGCGGCGCCTATCCGCTGCGCCTGTACCGGCTGCCATTCGGCGCTCCGCTGCATGTGGTTCTGAGGCCTCCCCTGCGCTTGTCGTTTCGAGGCTGCGCCGCCCCTTGTCATTCTGAGGCCCGAAGGGCGAAGAATCTGTCCTCAGACTCTGGAGCGGTCTCCCTTGCAGATCCTTCGCCTGCGGCTCAGGATGACAATGGGTAGGTGGCTCGGGATGAGCTCCGTGAGGAGTCTCGAGGACGACAGGCGTGAGCGGCCCGGGACGACAAGCGTGGGGCAACCCAGGATGACGAATGCTGGTGCGCAGGATGCCGGCACGCGAGGACCAAGCAACAGGACCGACCGATGAGTACCGAGTAGCGAGGGGGGCGACTCGGTCCTCAGCACTCATTGCTTAGCACTTTCCCGCCGAGGCGCGCGCGTTGTACAATGGGGGCCGCACCCTCGCATACCTTCAATTGATCGAAAGGCCGTGCGATGAGCTTCTCCGAGTACCTGCACCAGATCGAGCGGGAGCTGCGGTCGGGCGTCGCGAGGGAGCACGCCTACCGCCCCGCGCTGAAGAGCCTCCTCGAATCCCTCGCGCCCGGAGTGTCCGCGATCAACGAGCCCGCCCGCAGCGACTTCGGCGCGATTGATTTCGTCGTCTCGCGCGGCGCCTCCGTGCCCGTCGGCTACGTCGAGGCGAAGGACATCGGCGAGAACCTGGACCGGATCGAGAGGTCGCCGCAGCTGAAGCGGTACCGCGACGCCCTCCCGAACCTGATCCTCACGGACTACCTCGAGTTCCGCTGGTACCTCGACGGCGATCTCAGGAAGGCCGCGCGGCTCGGCACGGTGGAGGCGCACAACCGGGTACGCCCGAGCAGGGGCGGGCAGGCGGAGGTGAGCGCGCTCCTCGAGGGCTTCTTCGCGCAGTCGCCTCCGAAGACCGACGACCCCGGCAGGCTCGCGGGCCGGATGGCCGAGCTCGCCCACCTGCTGCGCGAGGAGGTGCTGAGCGTGCTGGGGCAGGAGAGCCCCGGCGGGAACCTGCACGAG
The DNA here is from genome assembly GCA_902810765.1 of Chloroflexota bacterium. Taxonomy (GTDB): domain Bacteria; phylum Chloroflexota; class Chloroflexia; order Thermobaculales; family Thermobaculaceae; genus CADDYR01. The sequence continues at coordinate 2,265 of CADDYR010000322.1, read as the reverse complement.
CAGCTGAGGGCGTTCCAGCGCACGCTGCTCCCGGACCTCAGGCGCGAGGAGTTCGCGGACATGTACGCCCAGACGATCACCTACGGCCTGTTCGCCGCGCGCATCGCCTCCCCCGACGGCGCCCGCTTCACCCGATACGACGCGCCCCGGCTGCTGCCGCGCACCAACCCGTTCCTCCGCAGCCTGTTCACGGAGATCGCCGGGCCGGACCTCGACGAGCGCGCGGCCTGGGTGGTGGACGCGCTCGCGGCCCTGCTCTCGGTCGCGGACATGGAGGCGATCCTGCGCGACTTCGGGCGCCGCACCCGCCGCGAGGACCCGGTCGTCCACTTCTACGAGGACTTCCTGGCGACCTACGACCCACGCACGCGCGAGATGCGCGGCGTGTACTACACCCCCGAGCCGGTCGTGTCGTTCATCGTGCGCTCGGTGGACGCCCTCCTGCGCTCGGGCTTCGGCAAGCCCCAGGGCCTCGCCGACCAGGAGACGATCGTGCTCGAGCCCGCGCTCGGCACCGGCACCTTCCTGTACTACGTGATCAACGAGGTGTACGGGCGCTTCACTCGCAACCGCGGCGCCTGGCCCGGCTACGTGCACGACCACCTCATCCCGCGCCTGTTCGGGTTCGAGCTGCTGATGGCTCCGTACACGATGGCGCACCTCAAGCTCGGGCTCAGGCTGCAGGAGACGGGGTACGAGGCCCGCAGGAGCGACGAGAGGCTGAACGTGTACCTCACGAACACGCTCGCGGAGGGTGTGGAGGCCCCGCAGATCCCGTTCGCCGGGTACATCAGCGAGGAGGCGAACGCGGCGGCGAGCATCAAGCGCGACGAGCCGATAATGGTGGTGCTCGGCAACCCGCCGTACTCCGGCCACTCCGCGAACGCGAGCCGCACCCGCGAGGGCCAGCTGACGTGGATCGGCACGCTCGTGCAGGACTACTACAGGGTGGACGGCAGGCCGCTCGGCGAGCGCAACCCCAAGTGGCTGCAGGACGACTACGTGAAGTTCATCCGCTTCGGCCAGTGGCGGATAGACCGCACCGGCCGGGGCGTGCTCGCCTTCATCACAAACCACAGCTACCTCGACAACCCGACGTTCCGGGGGATGCGCCAGAGCCTGATGAGCAGCTTCAGCCGCATCTACCTGCTGGACCTGCACGGCAACGCGCGGAAGCGGGAGGTCGCGCCCGACGGCGGGCCGGACGAGAACGTGTTCGACATCCAGCAGGGGGCCGCGATCGGGCTGTTCGTGAAGGAGCCGGGAGCGACCGGCCCCGCGAGGGTGTACCACGCGGAGCTGTGGGGCGAGCGGGAGGCGAAGTACCGTGCGCTCGCCGAGCTCGACGTGGACTCGACGGACTGGACCGAGATCCACCCGAAGTCCCCGGACTACCTCTTCAAGCCCCGTGACGTTGACCTGTACGCCGAGTACCAGCAGGGCTGGAAGGTCACCGACGCGATGCCGCTGAACTCCGTGGGCATCGTCACGAGCCGCGATGACTTCGTGTTCGACTTCGATGAGAACGTGCTTCGCAGGCGTATCTCGGACTTCCTGAATCCCGTCAGGACCGACGCCGAGCTTCGCGAGAAGTATCTCTCGCCTCGGGACAAGCTGCCGATCGCGAGTGCCCGAGCCCAGCTCCGTGCGAGCAGCCCTGTCGAGCGCGATTTCACGCGCTGTCTGTACAGGCCGTTCGATGTCCGTGCTCTGTTCTACAACGATGCGGTCATCGAGCGCAGCCGCCGTGAGGTCATGCGCCACATGCTGGGCGGGGGGGGCGGAACGTTGGCTTGGATATTTGCCGTCAGGTAATTAGCGACTCGTGGCGGCACGTCCTCGCGACGAATCTAGTGACCGATGACAGCTATGTCTCCAATAAGACACGCGAACGCGGCTATCTCTTCCCCCTGTACCTATACCCCGAGCCGGGACACGAGAAGTACCTGCGCTCGGAGGCGGTGGAGGCGGAGAGGAGGCGCGTGCTCGCGAACAAGGAGGAGCTCGGCGCAGCGGAGACCGCCCGGCAGCTCCAGGGGGTGCGCGAGCTGATGACGCGGCTCTTCCCACACGAGGAGTACGACCGCTGGCCGAACCTCGCGCCCCGCTTCCTCGCGGAGATCGAGGAGAGGACGGGGATGCGGTTCGCGCCCTCACGGCCCTCACCCCCGTCCCCTCTCCCATTCTGGGAGAGGGGTGCCGAAGGCGTGGAGAGGGGTGCTGAAGGCGGAGAGAGGGAGCCAGGGGATGGGGGAGAGGGTACCC
>CADDYR010000321.1 GCA_902810765.1 Chloroflexota bacterium | reverse complement strand
CGAGGGGGTTGTCGTCGAGGCTGACGGTGGAGGAGAAGCCGAACTCCCTGCCCAGGAGCCCTCCCGGGTGGTTGTCGGTGACGTCGGCGTAGCGGAAGCCCAGGCGCCGTATGTGCTCCAGCTGGTCGTCCAGCACCTTGAAGGGCTCCAACAACGCAAAACAGCCTACCTTCAATTCCTCTCTCCCTTCACTTTGGCCACGCTCCGTGCGCCCATGCGGCTACGCGCGCCCGGAGGGGTTCTCCCAGTACCACGCCTCCGGATCGTACGCAGCGGGGGTAGGGTACTCCCAGTCGTTCACGAACCCGTGCTGGGCCAGATCCTCGCGCCTCGGCACGTTGCCGAGTCCCAGGCGCACCAGCTCCATCTGAGGCGTGTTCGCCACCGAGCCCATGAAGAACGGGCCGTACTCCTCGTGGATCCTGATCATCTCCCAGCACATGTTGTTGCGCTGGACCGGGTCCACCTCCACCCTCGCGGCCTCGTACAGCCTGAGCAGCCGGTCTATCGGCCCTCCCCTCTCGGGCGCGACCCGCGGCGGATGACGATGCCATGGATCGGTGTTCAGCTCCTGCTTGTCCTTCCCCGTCGCCTTCAGCGCGTACCACTGCCCCTCGAGCGGCGCCCAGCGCGAGGGCTCGATCGGCATCATCCATACCGGACTGATCACGATTCCCATTGAGCCACTGCACTCCCACTGTTTGGTCATCGCCTTCCCCGACTCCCAAAGGGTCTCGTAAGCCGTCGGGTTGATCGGGTTGGGCTTCGCGTTGACTCCCACCGCCTGCCAGTCTTTGGCTAGCAGCTCGAACGGGTCGGACGCCGAGGGCATCGAGGAGCCCGGGTAGTCGAGCGTCACCCTGAGGGGGCTACCGTCCGGCAGCTCGCGCCACCCGTCGCCGTTCACATCCTTCAGACCCAGCTCGTCGAGCGTTCTCCTGGCCCCCTCGGGATCGTAAGTGACCGCGCTGTCTCGCCAGTCCAGGTAGACCCTGGGCCCCTTGCCCACGTGAAATTGCAGGCACTTCGGGCTGTACGTCCCGGTCGTGGGCTCTCCGGTGTTGTAGTACACCACCTTGCGGATCCTGGCCCGGTCGAAGGCGTGCGACATCGCTTTGCGAAATCGGGGGTCTCGGATCACCCTGCGCACCTTCGGCTCGGCGTAGTCGTAGTTCCACAGGATGTTGAACCCGGTGCCGGAGCCAGAATCCCAGTAACGGATGTCGAGCTGGTTCTTCGACTGAGACGATTTGATCGTGGAGACGTCGGCGAGCGTGAGGCCGACGAACGCCCCGTGCACCCAGTCCGCCTTGCCCTGCTGGATGTTCAGCCTCATGACCTGGGGGTCCTGCACGTTCGTCATCACGATCCCGTCTATGAACGGCAGCTGGTGACCCCAGCGATCAATACACCAGTAGTAGGGATTGCGCTCCCAGACCGAGTACTGTCCCTTCTTGTACTGCTTCAGCTTCCAACCCGTCATCACCGGATTGTCGGGGTTCGTCGCCCAGTCCTGCTTCGCGAAGAAGTTGTCCGTCCACTTCTTCGGGTTCAGCTTCTTGTTGTACTTGATGTGGAACTGCTGCATGTAGTGCTTCGGGTCCATCCACTGCGGCCCGATGCCCCGCTTGGTCCACATCGCGGCGCGCTCGGCGAACAGCGGGCTGGGCGCGTCGAACTTCACCGCGAGCGTGTAGTCGTCCACCTTTCTGAGGGTCGCGGGCGTGCCCTTGCCCGAGAGGAAGTCGTCGGGAGGGGACTGGTTGAGCTCGGGCACGCCCACCTCGTCCTCCCACCAGAACAGGATGTCGTTCACCGTCCAGGGAGCGCCGTCCGACCACTTGAGCCCCTTGCGGAAGTGGAAGGTCCACTCACTCTGATCCTCGCTCGCCTCCCAGGACTCTGCAAGCCCCAGGCCTATCTCGAGTCCGTCCTTCAGCCACCTCAGCGGCGAGTGGCCGTACATGCTCTCCTGAACGTGATGCGTGGTAGCCCAGTCGGAGGTATCCGAGCATATCCAGTGCATGGTGCCGCTGTACTTGCCCGGCTTCAGCCACTCGTGCGGCACCACGTAAGGGTTCTCCGGAAGTCGCTTCTCGATCGGCGGCAGCTTGCCCGCCTTGACCAGGCTCGCGAGCTGAGGCGACTCCTTGAACGAGGACGGAGGTGACAGCGGCCGCGCAACCTGGAAGTCGAGCCTCCGCGGCGCGGCAGCGGTGCCGGCCGGGGCGCTCGTAGCCTTCGTCGTGCTAATCTGCCTGCCCGTGGTCGTAGGGTTGGCAGACCTCGGGCCTTCGGTCGCCCTCTCAGTCGGACTTGAGCCGATCGTGGCTCTGCCGCACGCTGCGAGCAACGTGCCAGCGGCGGCGAGTGCTGACGTTCTCAGGAAGCGGCGTCTGTCCAGCGCGTGTCCCCTCTCCATCCTGATCGCCTCCCCTGTGGTGTTCCTACGCCCTTGCGCCCTGGCGCGACCGGTGTTACTATCCGGAGGATAGCACCGATCTGCCGACATGTCTTGCAGCATGTGACAGTGGTAGAAAATGCAAGTGAGGGGCGAACATGAGCTCGGGTGTGGCGAGGTTCCGGGAGGACGGGCACATCTACAGGGCGGACACGTGCGAGCCGCTCAAGCAGGCCGCGACACGGGGAGACGTGTGCTTGATCGCGCGGGGGCGCGGCGCCTACCCCGGACCTCCTCTGCCCGCGCGCAGCCTGCTCGAGCTCAGGAGCGTGGGGTGCTGGGACGCCCAGCACGACCAGGCGTGGGGGCTGGACTGGCACCGCAACGAGGGGATCGAGCTGACCTACCTCGCACGGGGCAAGCTGGCGTTCAGCGTGGACGGGCGGGAGTACGTGCTCAGGCGCGGCGACCTCACGATCACCCGGCCCTGGCAGGTGCACCGGGTGGGCAACCCGAACGTGTCGGCCTCCAGGTTGTACTGGCTGATCCTGGACCTGCACGTCAGGCGCCCGAACCAGCGGTGGGTCTGGCCGAGGTGGCTGGTCTCCTCCGAGGGAGACATCGCCGCCCTCACGGACGTGCTCAGCCACAACGAGCAGCCGGTGTGGAGGGCGGGAGAGGAGATCGCGAGCTACTTCGAGGAGCTCGGGGGCGCGATCGAGTCTTGCAGCGAGAGCCACATGAGGCTGTACATCAGCGGACTGGTGGTCGCGCTCACGGATATGCTCAGGAGGCAGAGTCCTCCGCTGGACAGGTCGCTCTCCTCGGCCCAGCGCACTGTCGAGCTGTTCCTGGAGTCGCTGCCCGAGGCGGTCGAGGAGCCGTGGGACCTGACCTCGATGGCAGCGGCGTGCGGGCTCGGGCGCAGCAGGTTCGCCCACTACTGCCGCGAGCTCACGAACATGCCCCCCATCGAGTACCTGACCCGCTGCCGTCTGGAGGTCGCGTCGCGCATGCTGCTCGAGCGGAGGAGGACGAGCGTCACCGACGTGGCGCTGAGGTGCGGGTTCGAGTCCGCGCAGCACTTCGCGCGGGTGTTCCGCAGG
>CADDYR010000320.1 GCA_902810765.1 Chloroflexota bacterium | reverse complement strand
CGCGCGAGCCGCACCGCCTCTGCTTTGAACTCCGCCGGATACGGCGGCTTCGTCTTCCCCATCGTGGACTCCTTTCGACCCTATTATCCATAGCCTCCAGGTGTCCACCAAATCGGGGCATGCTCAAGTTGATTGAACGTAGGAAGCCTGTGAGGTGGCCCCCATGCCTTAGGCAGCGAAGGAGGCCTCTAAGGTGGCCTTGCCTCCTTTCGATATCGCTGGAGCTAGCTGGCAGCAACACTCTGTCCCTTGTTATGGTAGACCTCGGCCGGCGTCCGGTATCCGAGCGCCCTGATGAGAGCGCTCGTGATTGTAGTACCCGAAGTACTGGCCCAGGCCCTGCCGGGCCCCTCTCGGGTTTTCGTAGCCTCGGATGTATACCTCCTCATACTTGGCCGAACGCCACAGCCTCTCGACGAACACGTTGTCCGAAGCCTCGAGCACGAAGCCAAGCTCCAGCCTTTGATCCAGCTCTCAGGCCACGACCTAGCGCGAGTACCAGAGTCGAGCACCGCCACCAGGTACATCCAGGCTCTCTGTATCCTGACATACGTGATGTCCACACACCGGAGGTGATCTGGGCAGGAGATCGTGAGCCCTCGAAGGAGGTACGGGTACACCCGGTGCTCGGTATGGGGCTGGCTGATATTGGGAGCGGGATGGATAGCCTCTATCCCCATCTCCCGCATATGCCGCTGCACCGCCTTGCGGTTGACCAGCGTCCCTTCCCGCGCAAGCTCGCCGCGCTCGACCATCGCCAGCCGCTCAGACCTGGATGTGCTCGACACCAGCTTTCCTTTTCAGCCAGCCCACTTGCGTGGCCAGCCTCCCTATCTCCTCGTACAGCTCGTGTGCCTCCCGGTCGGATGCACCCCGTGCTCCGAGGCTAGCTGTGAGATGCTCTGGTCTTCCCACAGAATCTCGCGCACCACCTGCGCCTTGAACGTCGTGTATGATGCTTCCTCATACCGCTCAGTCTACACCCTCAAGACGCCCTTCTCACCGTCCAAATTCCGGGGCCCACTACACACATCCTGTTTGGACCACACTGCGGGGCGGGCCACTTCCCATCCTCAAAGGGGCAACGGCTACGCTGCCCGACATTCGCTTCCACGACCTCCGGCACACCGCGGCGACCCTGATGCTCCTGGGAACGTGCCGGCGAAGGTGGTGAGCGAGCGCCTAGGGCATGCGAACATCACGCTACAGACCTACTCGTACTGCCTTCCGACTATGGGCAGGGAAGCGGCGGCACGGCTCGATGCGCTCCTGGCCTGAACTGCATCAAGAGGCCCCGGCTGGAACGTTCCAGCCGGGGCCTCGGCACTGCTAACCCTAGCAGCGACGCGCAATTTCCGTGGTAGGCCGCCAGGGACTCGAACCCTGAACCCACCGATTAAAAGTCGGTTGCTCTGCCAGTTGAGCTAGCGGCCCGCCCCTACGGCAAGTCAGTATACCACACCCTCTTCGGCGCCCCTCCCGGCCGTACAGGTGAGATCGGGCGGGCGAATGCGTCGCGACTACGACCGATCCGAGGAGAGCACGCCCTCGATCAGGCGGTTGGCCTGGCGCTGGGAGAGCGGGCCTATCCAGTGCCTCACCACGTAGCCGTGGCGGTCCACCACGAACGTCTCCGGAATGCCCGTGAGGCCGTACTCGGCGGCGAGAGTCGAACGCGCGGTGCCGTTGGGATACGTGATGCCGTGGCTCTGCACGAACTCCCGCGCCGTGGCGTCGCTCTCCCACACGTCCACGCCGAGCAGGACCACGCCCCGATCGCGGTATCGGTTCCACGCGCGCTCCAGCACCGGAGCCTCCTCCTCGCAGGGCGGGCAGGTGCTCGACCAGAAGTTGACGACAACCACCTTGCCGCGGAGCCGGCCGAGGTCGTACGTCCGCCTGTCGAAGCCGCGCAACTCGAAGTCGGTAGCCCTGTACGGCGATACGGCGGCCGCCTGGCCGCTCTCGTTGATCCTGGTCGCGCCCACCACCGTGCTCGCCGCTCCGGGATTGGCCAGGCGGTACCCGATTACCCCGAGCAGGGCGGCGCAGGCCAGAAGCACTACGAGGGCGGCTATCTGCCGGCCCGTGAGGCGGAGGCCGTGGGGGCGCATGGGATCAGCCGTCCCTCCGCCGCACGAGGTTGTCCACCTCTCGCCGCAGCTCGCGCAGCCGCTGCGAGAGGTAGTAGGTGTACAGCCAGATGCCGATCCAGATCACGGCCAGCGCCGCGAATAGGTAGATCAGGTTACTCAAGCTCGGCCTCCATCTCGAGTTGGGCGAGGGCGTCCGCGAGCGACTCGATCCTCGTCTTCTGCACGAGCAGCCACGCGAACAGCAGGGTGAAGGCTACCGTCGAGACCGTCAGCGCAAGGAGCATCTCGGGAGGCATCGCGGCGCCCCGCGGCGTGAGCACCTGCCCGGGGTGCAGCGTCCGCCACCAGGTCGTCGCGAGGTACACGATCGGCACGTCCACGAAGCCGACGATCCCGAGCACGGCGCTGTACCGCGCGGCCTGCTCCCGGCTCGGCGCGTACGAGCGAAGCATCAGGTAGCCGACGTAGATGAACCATAGGATCAGCGAGGTGGTGAGCCTGGGGTCCCAGGTCCACCACGTGCCCCAGACGGCTTTGCCCCAGATCGAGCCCGTGATCAGCATGAACGTGGTGAACAGCACCCCGACCTCCGCCGAGGAGCGCGCGAGCACGTCCCAGCGCGCGGAGGACGTCAGCAGGTAGGCGATGCTGGAGACGAACACTATGAAGAACGCCAGGAAACCCACCCACGCGACGGGCACGTGGAAATAGAAGATCCTCTGCACCTGCCCCTGGATCGCGTCCGTCGGGGCGTACACGAGCGCGAGGTACAGCGCGGCTCCCATCACGAGGAGCGTGACGACACCGAGCAGCCTGTTCGCCCAGGCTGCCCCCCGGCCCAGATGACTGGTCTTCTCCGAGCTGCGCGCGATCTCCATCTCTCTCTCAGCCGCTCCATGTTACCCCGCGGTCCTCGCTTCTGAACACGTGGCCGGAGCCGTCCACCGCGATCATGAGCTTCGAGCCCGCGGGACCGACGGCTATCGCCCTGACGTCTCCCGAGAGCCCGAGCCTCGCCCAGGACCCGCCGTAGTCGGTAGACTTGAATATCCCCTCGTCTGTCGCGGCATACAGCGTGCCGCGCGCGGTCCCTCCTCTCGGCAGGGGGCCGCCCTCCCCGGTGTTCGGGTCGAACACCACCGCGTACACGTTCCTCGTGGGCAGCGCGCCGTTCACGAAGCCGTTCGCCGGCCCCCATCCGCTGGCCGTGCCCTCGTACACCCCCTGACCCGGCGCCGAGGCGAAGACGACCAGGGGTCTCGACGTCGCCACGGCCACCGAGGAGGGGGGGAAGGGCGCCCGGGTCAGACGCCTCCACGACGCTCCCCCATCCGCGCTCAGGAACAGGGCTCCCGACTCGTCCGCCCCGTACAGGGCCGCGGGCTTGCCCGGGTCCGCGGCGAGTGCGACCGCAC
>CADDYR010000319.1 GCA_902810765.1 Chloroflexota bacterium | reverse complement strand
ACCAGATGGGGGCTCGCTACTACTATCCCTCAACAGCCCGCTTCACCCAGCCCGATCCTGTGGGAGGCGGCTACCCCTACGTCTCCGACAACCCGGTCAACCTGACAGACAGGGACGGGCTGCAGGAGGACTACAACTACTATTCGCCGCCCGGAGAGCCCTTGGGAGAGCCCATCACGGGCGGAGGGGTGTCTGAGGAAGGAGGCGTCTGCAGCTTCAGCTCCCACACCCTGGTGGCCACGGACAAGGGAGAGAAGCCGATCTCGGACATCAAGGTCGGGGACAGGGTGCTGGCCTACAACCCGAGGACGGGCAAGGAGGGATACTACCGGGTCAAGGCGATCCTGGTGCACCAAGACAGGGTGATCGAGCGCCTTACGATGGGCTGAGAGGTGATCACCACCACACCCGAGCACCCCTTCTACGCGAGGGGCAGGGGCTTCGTGCCGGCGGGCGAGCTGGCGAAGGGGATGCACATCCTCGAGGCGGACGGGGGCTACGGGGAGGTCGAGGGCTTCACTCTGGAGCGCCACACCCAGAGGATGTTCAACCTCACCGTCGATGAGGCCCATACCTTCTTCGTCGGTGAGCGGCAGCTCCTCGTGCATAACGCTTGCGCTGGTGTTATCACTGGGTACACACCCCACGGATTGAATCAGGCCATCTCTCGGGACAACCACGGAGTTAGCGTCAGTGCAATGAATGATGCAGTCCAGAATCCTCTGCAGGTCGAGGAAGACCAGAGGCGTGGTACCACAATGTACGTTGGCAGCAACGCCGTAGTCGTTCTGAACCAGCAAGGCAGGGTTGTCACAACATGGGCAACGAATCGGGCGGGTTGGCGTTATCCATAGCGAAGGGTAGTTCCACCTCTGGGTAATAGTGGCAGTCAGTATGCGACGAAAGTCGTCGTAGACCGGCGGCTTCGGCGACGGGATGGCTGCCACTTTCAAGTAGGTTTGGTACAAGTAAGGTGTTGAAGGCAAGAGATGCTGAACTTCTTGGTGAGATAGTCTCAAGGAGGCGACCTGAACTGCTCCCATTGATACGGGATATTGGTCGTGTACCCTTGACGACAGAACAGCGCGAGAGTCTGCGAATTGTAGTAGCGGACGAGTTCGTTGAAGCCGGACTTCAGGAGGACTGGGAGCCAAACGCGTACGGGCTGCAACTGGAAACTCTCATTGACCTGCTGGGACAGTCATAGACGGCTACGTCAGCCCAAGTACCAAAGTACTGTCTACAGGTACAACCATCTCGGCAGGTTCAATTGAGTCAGCTACTACAAGTCCGATCGTAACTGACCGCGATGATGGCAAGACCGGCACCTCGAGCTGGACGTACGACGCGAACAACCGCCTCACGAGCGAGTCCAGGACCCAAAACAGCGTGACCAAGAGCGTCACATACAGCTACTACGACGACGGGCTGCTGGCCACGTCCACCACGTACACCGGACAGACCATCTCTTACGGCTACGACGCCGACTTGAGACTGGTGAGTCAGACCGATCCCAACGACCCCAACCCCGACAAGACCATCCGCTACGGCTACGACACTCGCTCCAGAAGGACGAGCATCACCTATCCAAGCGGAGTCTCCCAGAGGCAGAGCTACGACAAGGCGGGGCGGGTAGCGGAGATACTGCTCTCAAAGAGCGATGCGACGATGCTACAGGACATCCAGTACGACTATGGACTGGATGCAGCCGGCAACCTCACGAGCAGCTACAAGGGTGGCAACGTCATCGGCGTCAGCGAGAAGACCTCGGGGCTGACCGATTCCACGGTGAGCTACGGCTACGACCAGTACGAGAGGCTCACATCGGCCACTAGGACAGGCCAGAACGCGTACACCCAGAGCTACACGTACGACTCTTTCCCGTCATTCCTGTTCCTCGGATGCCGAGCGGTGGGCACCACCACGTACAGCTACACGTACGACAGAGACGGGAATCTGGGCAGCTACAGGGGGCTGTCGCTGACCAATGACGCCACGAACAAGACGGTGGGAGGGACGCTCTCCAACGGCACGAGCCTCTCGTTCGAGTACGACGGACTCGGCAGACGCGTGAGCCGGACGGTGGGCAGCTCCCGATGCGACTACTGGTACGACCAGAGCGGGCTGAGCCTGGAATCGGGAGCCAAGGATGCCACTTACCTCCGTGACCCCTCGGGCCGGATGCTCTCCATAGAGAGTAGCGCGGGATTCCTGAACTACGGCATGGACAGACTCGGCAGCACCACGGCCAACATCAACTCGACGGGAGACCTGAGGAACACGTACAGGTACGATCCTTGGGGCAACCGGGTGGGAGTGACGGGCTCCACCTACGCCCCGGTGGTGTTCACGGGCTCCTTCTGGGACTACAACTCGACGGGACTGTACCTGATGGGACAGAGGTACTATCAGAACAGCACGGGCCGCTTCACCCAGCCCGACCCCAGACCCAGCTCCGTCTTCGAGCCCAACAGGTATGAGTATGCGGGCGATAACCCGGTCAACGCTACTGACCCGTCTGGGATGTGGACCTGTTATACCAACTACCTCGACTGCGCCTCGAACTACCTGGGAGGTCTGCTCGATCAGGCTAGTGCTTCGTTAAGTGGCAACGTCTGGAGTGGCGGTGATAGTGGCGGTGGCAGTGCCGACTCGACTACTGTAGCTTCAAGGGTGACACGCTGGCAATGACCAGCGTGGGGGAGAAGCCCATCGGTAAGCTGAAGGCGGGCGACAAGGTGCTGGCCTACAACGAGAAGACAGGAAAGACCGGATACTAGATGGCAGCAGATGTTCACTATCAGGAACATGTTGTCAACGAAGGCTTGGCCGACGAGATCTCTCCCGAGCAGTATACGAGGGATGCCCTATACTTCCGCGACACTTATCAGGGAGAATGGAAAAAGATAAATCTCGCGGATGGCACCGTGAGGTATGAAGCTACAGCCAGGAATGGGCAAGGCGGTATATACTCTGAGGACTGGCGAATAGTCAGCTTCTGGTATCGATAGGAGGGGTTGCCGAGGATGCAGCTGACACGCGCAGAGAGAGAGGACTTGGAGGTCGCCTTCGGAGAATTCAGGGCCAATAGACACTTCCCGAGAACGCCTAATAGACGCACCGAGAATGAGGAGGAGTTGGAAGAGCTGAATCACGTTAAGGCGCGAGCGGTGCTCTATAGCACGGAAGTCTTCGGGCCGATACTCAGCCTAATCCAGGGGAGCGTTCCCAGACACGAGCTGAAGAGGAACGACCCACTCAGACAGCGGCTAGAGAGTCTCACGCGTGAGGGGTCCCCCGAGGCGGCGGCGGAAGCTAAGGTATATTTGGAGTACGTAGATGCGCTGCACGAATTGGTAAGAAGGGTCCAAGAGCGCTGCCTGAAGCCGGAGTAATGGCCATAGAGCGCGGCATACTCTGCCCGGCATGCGGCTACGAGTTGGGCTTCGAGTCATGGCGGGGCCGGTCTGCCTCGCAGAGGTTCTGCCCGTGCTGCAGCATCCACTTCGGTTACCACGACGT
>CADDYR010000318.1 GCA_902810765.1 Chloroflexota bacterium | reverse complement strand
GGCGGGAGCAGCGGCGCTATCCGCTCCCACAACTCATCGGGCAACAGCTCCTTCGCCACGGCACCCTCCTCCATCGGCTCCTACGGGACAGGTGGCGCTAGAACGACGACCATAAGTGACCCGGCCCTGCTATTATCATCTCATTGGGGCCTCCGACGAGATTCCAATGCTCATATTGATCAGACTCCGCGAACACCTCGAGGATCGTGCCGTCGTCGAACTCCATACGTAGATCATTGTTGCAGGATATAGCCGGTTGCCTCTGCAAGCATTCTCCGGATCTGAGGCACCTGGGCTGGCGAGCTCCGATGGGCAGAGAGCCAGTCTCACGAAGCTCCTTCCAGCGACGCGAAATCTCCTTCTCCCTCGACTATGGTGGCTTCAAACGTACGACAGATGAAGCTGAGAGGGTTCTCCTGTTCGGTCTGTGACACCTGGTAATTGAAGTATTCCCACTGTCTCTCACGTAGCGAGTGTATGGTCAGGAACACGAGCTCGAATGGGTACGGGGCGGGCGGAGCGAAGACGAGGCTCGATACCCTGAAGAACCTCAGAACGAGCTTCGGGTACTCCTCGCCGAGAGACCTGACCAGCCAAAGGTCGAGGTTCCGTGGCACTCCCCTCCCTGGCGTCCCGAACAGATCCTGTCGGATCAATATGCGGTCGACTATCGTAAACTCCCAGGGCTTGAGCGAGTTGAAGCTCGCGATCTTCGAGTCCTCTGTCGTGGATACTCCCACGAGCGTTGGTGATGATAGGTAAGGGCCAGGACGTCCACAATGCCCGCCCATATATACCAGCCGGTCGTATCCCCCTCTTCTGGGTGGCGTAACCCGTTCAACGGCATGAGACCGCTCTTTATGTTCTCAGCGATGCCGACCCTGACGTGTGGCGGCGATGGACAGTACTCGGCGCCGTACCTCCTACAGATCGCTAGTTGTTGATTGAGCAGGTTAGCGCCCATCTCCGCCTCCTTCCGGTATACGGCTTGTAGTGCGGCCTGAGGGTAACTACTACGATACTAGGATGCAGAACTAGGATGCAGAGTAGTCATCAGGCAATTCCTCATACTAGCCACCACCTCCGAAGAGCATAGGCTCACCACGTTCGCTCGTACCGGAATCCGCCTTCGTCACTGCTCTCGATGTAGCCCATCGCTTGAAGGCTCCGGTCCCTTGGCGACCGAGCAGCAAAGGACAAGAGCTGCTGTCCGCCCAGGCCGTCCACCGCCTCACCCGCAGCGGTGAACTCACTTACAGGATCAAGGCCGAGGATCTCGGCACTCCTCCACAGCGGTGCCATGACCACGATCTCGTCGCGGATGTCGCGTGACACGGACGCGGCGAGGGCCAGCGCGAGCAATCCCAGGCGGAGGTCCTCTGGCGAGCGCCTGCGGACTGCCAGCGAGGCCATCCGCTCCGCGAACTCGCGGAGTACCCGTCCATGTTGCTCATCGAGAGTCTCGCCACTTCCATGAAAACCTCGACGTCCCAAGTGGTCGACCAGCCGCCCGATCTCCTTGTCCCGCTCATGAGGCAAGGGCCAGGTGCGATACCCCCAGTTGGCCATACGCTCTAGAATGGCCAAACTCGGTACGTCGAACTCGGACGTCATGGCGGACTCCCTCCTGGGGTCACTAAGTCGTTGCCCTGTAGGGTATAGCCAGCCCGCAGGAACTGCTGATACTCGCGGCCAAAGACCGTCCCAGATAGATTCTCCTCGCCAGCCCTTCCTTCGGCCCGTGCGAGGTTCATCTACGGGCTTGGTGACCTTCATCGCTCCATACTGAGATCAGCCCCGAGAGCGCCCCACGAGGCGGCGTATACTGGACATGGGCCCAGGGCTTTCCTTGGCAGCACCCGGCGCTGAAGACCCGGGCCTCCTAGCGCACGAGATCGTTGACGCTCCTGCCGGTGTCGATCCTCTTCGCCAGCAACTCGCACCCCCAGATCAACATAATCTCCAAACCCTGGTACTCGGGCGGCAGGTCCCCCACGTAGGTATCTCTCTCCCCGTCCCAGATCCTCCCGTTGTGGTAGACGCCCGGGCCGTTGACCAATGCCCTCCTGAACTTAGGGAAGACGAAGTCGGTGACGGGCAGCGAGCCGATGCGCTCCCAGGCTCCGTCCCTCAGCGCACGCTCCAGAGCCACGAACACCAGGGGGAACAGCTCGCCCGCCGAGGCCAGCTCCTCGAGACCAACCTCCCGGTCGGTCACGATGTCAAACACCCGCACCATAGGCCCGTACTCGGGGTGACGGTGGACATACTGGGCGTAAGCCTTCCTGCCGCTGGGCAGGTGGATGAGGTAGCAGTCGCCGACCTGAGCTCTCACCTTCCGCCTCCGGGTCCTGGCACGCGCTCCCGGGTTCGAGCCCGACCCTTCCAGGAGGCGCGCCCGGAGGCGCTGGAGCTCCCGCCTGCGCTCGGACAGAGCCTCCTGCCCGGCCTCCTCCCACCTCTCCAGGCCCTCGCCTCTATCTATGATCTCGACGGCCCTGTCGCGCACCGCGGGCTCGAGCTCCCCCTGCTCGAGCTGGGACGCAGCCAGAGCCAGGTAGATGACGGGACCCTCGTCGGGGTCCTGGAGGCTCTCCCGGAAGCTCTCCAGGACCTGCTCGGTGGCCTCCCCGACGGACCTGCCCGCCTCCAAGGCATCCTCGAAGGAGGCGCGCACGTCCAGGGCCAGATCGTCCTCGAATATGCCCGCTCCCCAAGCTCCCATTCTCCCCTCCTATTGCCGCAGGCGGTCTTCTCGGAGATGCAGACGGGCCGGCTGAGATCCAACCCTCACCATCCGATCCAGTTTCGGTTCTGCTGCCCTCGCTGTACGCCCAATGGTAGAGCTGATTATGAGACAATTGCCCTCCGAGGCCGCGCCCACGATCGTGTGAACGTTGTCATAGGATCTCCCAAACCAGTCACCGAAGAACTTGAGCGATCCTCGCTTGAGGTCCGCCAGCGCCTGTCGGATCTGTTCGGCGATCCGGCCCGCTTCTGTGTTCATAATTGCCCTCGTAGCACCGCCCTCATTATTTTACGTGTCGGATAGGTCAGGAATAGAGGACTGCCTCATCCATGCTAGCCTCGCCCTCCGCTCAATACGTCTGCATCACTGGGCAACCTCAGGGTAGAGGAATACATGGATCGAACCATTCTGACCGTACAGGATCGAGGACCTCTCTTACATCTCGTTCCCACCCTGCTCTCCTCGATGACCGTTAGCCTCTCGCGCCTAGCCACGGCTGGCAATGTACTCACCGATGCCTCTGCAGAAGAGGTCTGCCTGCTCAATGCTCGTCCTTGTATCGTCCGATGTTGAGCAACACGAGGACGGCGAGCTCCCCAAGACGTGCATCTCCGTCCTCGATGTCTCCTGCAGGCTCAGGTCGGAAGGCACCCACACAGGGCTCTCCGTGCCCGGATGTGCTCCTCTCGATCCACCTTTGAAGGCGCCCGAGGTCAGAGAGCGGGAAGCTGACGGGCCGCTCCAAGAGAGGATGGGTAGGGGAGACATACGAGTTCAGGGACGCCGTGCCCTCGAGGTAGC
>CADDYR010000317.1 GCA_902810765.1 Chloroflexota bacterium | reverse complement strand
CGCGGCGAGGCTGGACCGCTTCTCCCAGCTGGGCATCGCCGCGGCCGCCCAGGCCCTTCGGGACTCGTGCCTCGACCTCGAGCGCGAGGACCGGGACAGGGTGGGGGTGTACGTCGGCAGCGCGGTTGGCGGCGTGGGGTACGCGGAGGAGCAGCACGAGATATACGTGCGCAAGGGGCTGCGCGCGGTCAGCACGAACCTCGCCCTCCTCGTGTTCGGAGGCGCGAGCGCGAGCAACGTCGCGATGGAGTACGGGCTGAACGGGCCGATGCTCGCGAACACCAACTCCTGCTCGAGCGGCGCGATCGCGATCGGAGAGTCGTTCAGGAGGATACAGCTCGACGAGGCGGACGTGATGCTCGCGGGAGGCGCCGAGGCCCCGCTGTACCCCCTCCTGTACGGGGCCTTCTCGATCGTCCGTGCGATGAGTGCGCGCAACGAGGAGCCCGAGACGGCATCCCGGCCCTTCGACCGGGGAAGGGACGGCTTCGTGATGTCGGAGGGCTCGGCGGTGCTCATGCTCGAGGAGCTCGGCCACGCGGTGCGGCGGGGTGCGCGAATCTTCGGCGAGGTGCTCGGCTACGCGGTCACGGCGGACGCGTATCACATGACGGCGCCCCTGCCCTCGGGCGCGCAGGCGGCCCGCTCGATGACGCTCGCGCTGAGGGACGCTCGCTGCTCGCCGGAGGAGATCGAGTACGTGAGCGCCCACGGCAGCTCCACGCCCCTGAACGACTCCACGGAGACGTCGGCCATAAAGCAGGCGCTCGGGGAGCGGGCGTACCGCGTGCCGATCTCCGCGACGAAGGGGATGCACGGTCACGCTCTCGGCGCGAGCGGGGCTTTCGAGGCCGCGATCTGCACGATGTCCTTCGCCGAGGACTATCTGCCGCCGACGGTGAACCTCGAGTGCCCCTCCGACGATTGCGACCTCGATTACGTGCCGTGCAGGGGTAGAAGGCAGCGCGTCAGCCGGATCATCAGCAACTCGTTCGGCTTCGGGGGCATCAACGCCGCGCTCGTCCTCGGCCGGTATGAGCAGTAGCGCCCGCGCTCCTGCACGATGATGCGCCTGGATGAACCTGTAAACTGCTCTTGAAGCGACCTGGCCCGGCGCTGCGGTCGTAAGAGTGCTAGGCGCTCGCGTACCGAGTCCTGGGCGTGACCTTCGCCATTGCTCTATTTGTTGGACTGAGTGAACGAGAAACCAGGCTCGATGTCACCCCTCATCAGGGCCTCGAATGCCTCCATCACGATTGAGCTAGGATGGTACATCCGTTGCCTCCCGTCCGTAGTTGGTATCCTCTCGGCTTGGGACACAAGCAGGGGCTGCGACCTGCGGCCTCAGGGCGCCCTGATGAATCTATACCTAACGACGCTGGAGTGGCCAGTCCTGCCGTTCGGGGGCATGATGGCTCGGTCACACGCCCGGTTCGCACCTGCCCAAGGTAGGGTTCTCACTTCTGCCTATCTGCTCCAAGACCTCGCCTTTCTGGTCGAGCAAGCGCACCTTGCACGCTGCCTTGGCCTCTCCCAGCAGCGCGAACAATCTGTGTCTCACCTGCGCCCTGACCGTCCGGCCCGTGTCCAGCGTCGCCTCCACGAATGTCACCTTTCGCGAGAGAGTCCGTCCCCAGAGGAACACCCAGTCTCCCCGCACCTCCGTGCTGCCCTGCCTCAGATACGGAGGAAGTCTCATCACGCTGAAGTCGGCTAGGCCGGAGGTGCTCGGTCCAACACTATCCATAGGAGATCCCGAGCTGAGCACCTCGAACCACCTCCCGCGGTATCTGCCCGCGATGGTCGCGACGTACTCGCTGGATCCTGTGCTGTACAGCACGATCGCGGCTTCGGGCTTTCCGAAGAAGCACAACGATACGCAATCCAGGAAGCCTTCGGGCGCTCGCCATACCCCGAGTATGTGGGATTGGCCGGAGCCGGTGTTTCGCTCCACTAACTCTTGCGGGGTGCCAGGCCCTCCGCCCACTCCAAGCCCTATCCCCAGTAGTGAGATGGCCAGACACGCCAGCAATACGGCGACTGCGAGGGCCGCGTATATGCTCATACGTCTTCTCATCGCTCTATATCCTCCGGCCTTTGCCGCCGCATGCCAATCCATCATCCCCACAAGACGTGAAGACCCGGACTCCAACGTAGCACTGGCGACAGTCGTTATCGCTGCTGTCTGATTTCATCGCCCACCAGCCCCATCACATCCCCCAGCCTGTCCGTCGCGTAGTCGTGGACGCTGCCCCTGCAACCCTTCCACGCCATCCGCTCTACGGTCGTTGGAATAGGAGGAACTCTTTGCCAGACGGTGGGAGCACCTTGATAAGGTGTATATTGCCCTCCCTCACTTCGAAGAGCAGGTCCACCGTCTGCAGCCTCGGAGAGTAAACCGGTGCTCCTCTCTCCATCCCCACCACATCGCGGCCATACAGCTGGGCACGGACGGTCTAGGTATCTCCTTCCCGCTCAGCACTCATCAGTTGGAAGCCCTGAAGGTACACCTGCGGCTCCACCCGCGTGACGTAGGTCCGGTAACCAGCAAGCCCCTCGATGCGCTCGCTCATCGCCTCGTCCTCGAGCACCACGTTGTCCGCGATGTAGGACAGGTGCCGCTCTATATTCCCTGTCACCAGCGCGCAGAGCACCTCCTTCACCAACGATCTTGCGTCCACGCGCCTTCCCTCCCGCGAAGATTACCCTTCTGCCGGCTCGGGGTAACCGTAAATAGCCAGACCTGCGCGTGCCCGAATCGTACCCGAGGCTGTCCCATATGTCGAACTCGGTATCGAGATAGTAGGTGCTGTAAGGCAGCCAAGTGAGCATACCCCGGTTTGGTGGACACCTGGAGACTGGGTATATAGTACCTGGGAAGGGGGTTCGCGATGGGGAAGACAAGACCGCCGTACCCGGCGGACGAGAGCCTGAGGTACTGGATAAGGCAGGCGGAGATCAACGCGGGGGAGCGCGAGGAGCTCCGAAGGCTCAGGCGGGAGAACCGGGTGCTCCAGCAGGAGCCGGCTCCACTCCTCGCTCGGCTACCTCAGTCCGGCACAGTTCGAGCAGGGAGGTAAAATGAGCGAAGTGGCGTAGAGATTACCTGTCCACCAAACAGGGGTAAGCCAACCTTCTCAATGCCGCCCCCCCATCCCCACAACGAAGCCACCGCCGAACACGAGCGCGGATGCCGCCATCCGGGAAGCCCTTGTGCGCCTGGGTTTACCCGTCAGTATCGTTATCAGCCGGGACATCACTCCTGTCCTCACCACTTCCACCACTCTTCCAGGCTATTCCCAGGAGAAGGCGATTTTGCTACTTGTCCGGCCTCCCGGGTTCACTTCAACGAACAGGTAACAACAACAAAGTAAATCCAGCAATGAAAACTAGAGCCAGAGAATCTACGAGAAGGACAATGCCAATAGAACGCTGAGATCTCCTCAGATAGACGATACTAGGGTGTGTCTGATGAATGTGCTCTCGTTAGTATACTGTCGCGTTGACGGTAACGAGGGAGGCCATGCCTGGACGAGGAGAGCTCACAGACGAGGCTTGGGAGCAGATAGGGCCACTACTGCCC
>CADDYR010000316.1 GCA_902810765.1 Chloroflexota bacterium | reverse complement strand
CCCTCAGGAGGCGCGCGGCCGCCGTGAAGGGATCGGTCTCGCGCTCGGCCACTTCCCGGACGAGCTCGCGCAGCCCGGGGCTCGCGAGCGCCGCCCGCGCCCGCCGCCCCACGGCCTCCTCGACGAGCAGCACCAGCTCGTCCTCGACGAACGCCCTGCGCCTTGCCTCCATCTCCCCGCTGGATACCAGGTAGTCACGATGACGGCCGATCAGGTCCGCGAGCTCCACGACGCCCTCGCCGGAGGTCGCGACCGTCCTCTGGATGGGCACGCGCCACTTCCCCGGCTCGGGCTTGGCGAGGGAGAGCGCGTGCCTGAGCTGGGCGAGGAGCTCGTCCGCCCCATCGCGATCGGCCTTGTTGAGCACGAGTATATCGGCGATCTCGAGCACGCCCGCCTTGATCGCCTGGACGTCGTCGCCGAGGCCGGGCACGCTCACGAGCAGCGTCGTGTGGGCCGAGCGGGCCACGTCCACCTCGTCCTGCCCAACCCCCACGGTCTCGATGATCACCACGTCCTTGCCCGCGGCGTCGAGCACGCGGGCGACGTCACGCGTGGCGCGAGCCAGCCCGCCCACTCTGCCGCGGGTCGCCATCGAGCGGACGAACACGCCGGGGTCTCCGTAGGCGCGGAGCATCCGGACGCGGTCGCCGAGGACCGCCCCGCCCGTGATGGCGCTCGTGGGGTCCACGGCGACGACGCCCACGGTCATGTCGCGCCGCCTGTACTCCCTGACGAGCTCGTTCGCGAGCGTGCTCTTCCCCGATCCGGGAGGGCCGGTGATGCCCACGAGGTGGGCGCGTCCGGTGTGGGGGTACAGCTCGCTCAGCGCGGCGTCCGCCTCGGGGGCTCCGTCCTCGACCGCCGAGATCAGGCGGGAGATGGCGAGCCTGTTGCCCGCGAGGACCTTCTCAGCGAGCGACATGGCGCCTCGGGTCGACGTTCGAGCGGATGAACTCGACGATGTCCTTCAGGCTGCTGCCGGGGCCGAACACCTCCCGGATGCCCATCGCCTTGATCGCGGGCACGTCGTCCGGGGGGAGGGTGCCACCGGCGACCACGAGCACGTCGTCCAGGCCGTGCTCGCGCAGCAGCTCCATTATCCTGGGGAACAGCGCCATGTGCGCGCCCGACAGGATGGACAGGCCGATCACGTCCACGTCCTCCTGCAGCGCGGCCTCGACGATCATCTCGGGGGTCTGCCTGAGGCCGGTGTATATCACCTCCATCCCCGCGTCGCGCAGCGCGCGGGCGATCACCTTCGCGCCGCGGTCGTGGCCGTCCAGCCCGGGCTTCGCGACCAGCACCCTGATGCGCGGCTCGGACGCGCCCGGCTCGAACCGCGGCTGCTCGATCGTATCCTGCAAGTCCAAACCAGCCCTCCCGCTCCTACAGTACCGGGGTCTCCTCGTAGGTGCCGAACACCTCTCTCAGCACGTCCGTGATCTCCCCGAGCGTGGCGTCCGCCCTGACTGCCTCGATGAGCGAGGACATCACGTTCCGGTCCGTGGAGGCCGCCTCTCGCACGGCCTCGAGCGCCCTCGACCAGCGCTCGCGGTCCCGGCTCTCTCTCAGCTCCAGGAGCCTGCGCACCTGGAGCTCCTCGCCCTTCGGGTCGACCCTGAGGATCGGGATATCCAGCTCCTCGTTGCCGTCTGTGTGCTCGTTCACCCCCACGATTATACGCTCCCCGCTGGCGATCTCCTGCTCGTAGCGGAAGGAGGCGTTGGCGATCTCGCGCTGGAAGAAGCCCTGCTCGATCGCCCGGACAACCCCTCCGAACTCCTCGATTCGGCGGAAGTAGTCGTAAGCCTCCTCCTCGATCCGATTGGTCAGCGCCTCGAGGTAGTAGCTGCCGCCGAGCGGGTCGACTGTGTTCGCCGCGCCGCTCTCCTCCAGGATGATCTGCTGGGTGCGCAGCGCCACCCGGACCGCCTTCTCGGACGGCAGCGCGAGCGCCTCGTCCATCGAGTTGGTGTGCAGGCTCTGGGCTCCCCCCAGCACGGCGGCGAGCGCCTGGATGGTCGTGCGCACGACGTTGTTCTCGGGCTGCTGGGCGGTGAGCGAACATCCCGCCGTCTGCGCGTGGAAGCGCATGAGCAGCGAGCGCGGGTCCCTCGCGCCGAAGCGCTCGCGCATCTCTCTAGCCCAGATGCGCCGTGCGGCCCGGAACTTGGCGACTTCCTCGAAGAGGTCGTTGTGCGAGTTGAAGAAGAAGCTCAGGCGTGGCGCGAAGGAGTCCACGTCCAGCCCCCGGTCGAGCGCCGCCCGCACGTAGGCGAAGCCGTCGGCGAGGGTGAACGCGAGCTCCTGCGCGGCGGTGGCCCCGGCCTCGCGGATGTGGTAGCCGGAGATGCTCACCGTGTTCCACAGCGGCATCTCGCGCGTGCCGAACTCGATCGTGTCGGTGACGAGCCTCAGCGACGGCTCCGGCGGGAAGATGTACTCCTTCTGGGCGATGTACTCCTTGAGGATGTCGTTCTGGAGCGTGCCCCCGAGCTTCGCGCGCGGGATGCCCATCTTCTCGGCGGCCGCGATGTACATCGCCCAGATTATCGCGGCGGGGCCGTTGATCGTCATCGAGGTGGTGACGCGGTCGAGCGGCAGGCCGCTGAGCAGCCTCTCCATGTCGCGCAGGGACGAGACGGCCACGCCGCACTTGCCGAACTCCCCGCGGCTCAGGGGGTGGTCGGTGTCGTAGCCGTATAGCGTCGGCAGGTCGAACGCGACGGAGAGTCCGGTCTGGCCGTGGCGCAGCAGGTAGTGGAACCGCTCGTTCGTCTCCTCGGCCGTGCCGTATCCGGCGAACATCCGCATCGTCCACGGCCTGCCCCGATACATCGTGGGGTGGACGCCGCGTGTGTACGGGAACTCGCCGGGAAACCCAAGGTCCCGCTCGTAGTCGAAACCCGGCAGGTCTAGCGGCGTGTACAGCCGCTTCACCTCCTCCCCCGAGGTCGTGACGAAGCGCTCCCTGCGCTCCGGCCTCCGTCCGAGCGCGGGCTCGAGAGTCTCGCGCTCCCACCGCTCGAGCCCGGCTTCCAGCCCCCTCTGCTCCTCGGACAGCTCCGCGCTGCCTCGCTGCTCTCGTGAGCTCGTGCTTGTCATATCACAAACCTCCGGCCGGGGCGCTGCATAAATCAGGCCCGGGCCTCCTCGAGCAGGCTCTCGGCGATCACCAGGCGCTGGATCTCGCTCGTGCCCTCGTAGATCTCCGTCACCTTCGCGTCGCGGTACAGCCTCTCCACTGGGTAGTCCTTGATGTAGCCGTTGCCCCCGTGGATCTGCACCGCCGCGTCCGCCGCCCTCACCGCGACGCGCGAGGCGAACAGCTTGCTCATCGCCGACTCGCGCGTGAACGGCCTGTGCTGGTCCTTCAGCCAGGCGGCGCGACGCGTGAGCCACCGCGCGGCCTCCAGCTCCGTCGCCACATCCGCGAGCCTGATCTGGACCGCCTGGAAGCGCCCGATAGGCTGGCCGAACTGCTGCCTGCGCGTCGCGTACTCGAGAGAGGCGTCGAGCGCGGCCTGCGCTATCCCCAGCGCCTGGGACGCGATCCCCACCCGCCCGCTGTCGAGCGCCGAGAGCGCGAT
>CADDYR010000315.1 GCA_902810765.1 Chloroflexota bacterium | reverse complement strand
GACCGCGCAGGTCGGGCGCGATGAACCGGAACCTGTCGCTTAGCGCAGCGCGTTGTTGAAGCCAGAGCTCGGACGACAGTGGGTAGCCATGGATCAGTATGATCGGCTCGCCCGCACCCTCGTCCGCGATTTCTACGGCGTGTGGGAGGCTCTGAGGCTCGAGGAGAGGGGGCGCGTGGAGGATGCGGAGGGGCGGGTCGCGGCGGAGGTCGAGGCGCTGACGAGCCAGCCCTACGAGCACGTCGAGAGCCTCTCGGCGGCCTGGTGGCTGATGCAGGGCGTGCCGCTCGTGCGGGGCCTCTTCGTCGAGCCCGTGAAGGCTCGGCCCGTGGACGGGGTCCGGGAGGCCCTTACTGGCGCGGCCAGGCTGATGTCGGAGCACGCCGAGACCGCAGCGCGCGACCTCTCGCGCCGACACGGCGGCGAGGAGGAGAGGTGGCTCGGACTCGTCAACGCGCTCGCGCTCACCTACGGCCCCGAGGAGCGCAAGGCGCTGTCCCTGCTGCTGATGGCCGCCTCCCGATCGAGGATGTGCCCCCACCCGAGGGACATAGAGCTCCCGAGATACTGATCACGCCCCGGGAGCCAACAGCTCGGGCATCCTGCCGTGCCCCTTCCGCGCCTCGAGGCCCTGGCGGACCCGTTCGCAGCCCAGGAGGAGTGGGGGGAGGGCGACGAGCACCGGAGGATCGGTGAGCCGCGGAGGGCGGAGCGCGACGTGGACGCTGCCCGGTGCGACACCCGAGCTCACGAGCTCGTCGGAGCGCCCGACGAGCGTGGGCGTGATCGAGCCAGCGGGTAGCGCCGCGGCGAGCAGGTGGTGGGTCCCAGCCGGGACGCGCGGTATCCGGAACGGTCCGGGCGAGGTGAGCACCGCGCCCGCGACGGGCCGCCGCTGGGGGACCGCACTCGGGAAGAGCCCCAGGAATATCAGCGCGTCACCGAGCTCGGGTGCCGTGACCGTGCCCCGCAGCCCCCCATCCTCGTGATGCTCTGCCTCCGCACGGAAGTCCACGTGCTCGAGGACCGACTGAAAGGCGTGCGGCAGCCCGCGCAGCACGCTCGGCGGTATCCCCACGAGCTGGGTGAACCGCGTCGTGAAGGTGCCGAGGCTGCTGTACCCGACCTCGAAGCATACGTCCGTCACGGAGAGGTCGGTGGAGAGCAGCAGGCTCTTCGCCCTCTCGAGCCGCAGGGCCGAGAGGAACACCCCGGGAGGCGCTCCGGTAACGCTCCGGAACACGCGCGAGAAGTGGAACGGGCTCAGGTGCGCGATCTCGGCCATCGAGTGCAGGTCCAGCCGGTCGCCGTCCGCGTGCATCGCGCGGACCACCTGCTCGATGGCGGGCGCGTGCCAAGGGAACGCCTCCGGCTCCCCTGGTGTCTCGACGAGATCGGAGATGGTGAGTTCGGAGTTCATTGTCCGAACATGCTAGCACGCCATCGGTTCGGAAGCGCCCCGATCGGGGCGCTTCCGGCCCTAGTCTTTGGGCGGCAGGAAGCGGTAGCCCACGCGCGGCACCACGTTGATGTCGCCGACCCCGCCCCTCGGAAGCCCGAGCTTCTTCCTGATGTGGCTTATGTGGGTCTTCAGGAGCGACGGATCGCCCTGGTCGTACTGCCACGCGTAATCCACGAGGCGGTAAGAGTTCACCACGTGCCCAGCGTTCGCCGCCAGGATGTACAGCAGCCTGAACTCCGTCGGCGTCAGCCGCACCTCCTGGTCGCCGCACCTGACCTCGTGCGATTCCCTGTCGAGGTACAGGTTCCCGACCTGGAGTTCGCGCACCGGCTGGACCGAGTCTCCCTGAGCGCTGCGACGCCACACGGCGAGGATGCGTGCGGCGAGCTGACGGTGACTGAACGGCTTCGTCACGTAGTCGTCCGCGCCTATCTGAAAGCCCTGGATGACGTGGTCCTCGTTGTTCAGCGCCGTGAGCATGATGACAGGGGTCTGGCTGCTCTGCCGTATCTGGCGGCACACCTCGAAGCCGCTCATCCTCGGCATGGTCGCGTCGAGGATCACGACGTCCGGGTGGTCGCTCTGCCAGGACCGGAGCGCGTGCATCCCGTCGGCCACCGCGATCACGTTGAAGCCCTCGCGGCGCAGCGCGTAGGAAGTCACGTCCAGTAGGTCGAGGTCGTCGTCTGCGAGAAGTATCTTCATGAACTCTGCTTCTCCAAAATCCGCATGTTGTGAGTGCGTGGGGACGCGACCGGGAGGGTGAACCAGAAGGTGCTTCCCTGCCCGATACGGCTGCGGACGCCCACGTGTCCGCCGTGCATCTCCACTAGCGAGCGCACGAGGTACAATCCCAGCCCCTGCCCCTGCGTCCGGCGCTCGTGGCCGCGCTCGCCGCGCACGTAGCGCTCGAAGATGCTCGGCAGCTCGTCCGTCGGTATCCCGGGCCCGTGGTCCGATACCTCCACTCTGACCTCGCCGTCGCTGCGCCTGATGACGACCTGGATCGTGTCCCCCCAGTCGGAGTAGGCCGAGGCGTTCTCGAGCAGGTTCACCAGCACCTGCCCTATCCGAGTCCGGTCGCAGCTCACGAGCGGCAGGTCGCGCTCGCAGGTCACGCGCACCTCCTGCGACCTCCTGTCCAGCCTGGGCCGGACGAGTTCGATTGCCGAAGCCACGCAGTCGGACAGCGAGACGGGCTGGAGGTCGAGGCGCAGCACCCCGAGCTCGATAGCCGAGCAGGTGGACACGTCGTCCACCAGGCTGCGCAGCCACTGCGCGCTCCTGTGGACCCGGCCGAGCAGCGTCCGGGTGTCCTCGGGCGGCAGCGACTCGAACTCGTCGAGCAGGTCGAGGGTGGTCAGAAGGGTCGAGAGGGGCGACTTCAGTTCGTGCGCCAGGACGGCCAGCGAGTCGGCGAGCTCTGTGTCGGCCGCGGGGAACTGAGAGCTTCGCGTGAACCGCGGAGCATCCGGCACTACCGTGTCTACAGCTCGCAGCGCCATTCAGTAGCTCTCCTGTCTAGTGCCCCGAGCCCGCCGGGGCAGGCTCCGGCTGATAACCATAGCTCTCAGTATAGGAGCGCTTCCTGAACAAAGAATGAATCGAGATAGGCCGCGGCTTACAGTTTGTCCATCCCATCACGGAGCCGGGCACGTGCGGGTCCGGCACGGGTAGCGAGGTGGACGATTCGAAGAAAAGATAGTATCCGCGCGGGCTTCCGCGGCTTCGCCACCGGGCCGCCCTCCCCTCGCGGCCCCAGCCGCCAGACCTCGGATTAGTCGCTATGATGCAATTGGCTGAATTACTGATGCGTCAGACGGCCGGAGCAGTCCACCGAATATCGCCGGACCTCGACCATTCCCTGACGGTTTCTTCACCTTTCGAACATCCGTCCGGCCCGGCACGGCCTCGCGGCCCCGCACTACGAGGCCCTAGACCCTTCTGAGGACGTAGATGCGCAGCGGCATCCCTGCGAGGACGATCCGGAGCGAGCGCTCGAGCGACCACAGCCCGCTCGCCTGCCGCAGCGTTCGCTCCAACAGCCGCACCTCGCTCGTGAGGAGGGCGAACTGCGCTCCCCGCCGGGCCACCCTCGCGGCCTCGGCGAGCAGTGCGGGGTAGAGGCGCTCGTTCTCCTCGTGAGAGCCGACGAGGTGGCCGAACGGCAGGTCGGCGCACAGCGCGCTGACCGAGCCGTCGGGGAGCGGC
>CADDYR010000314.1 GCA_902810765.1 Chloroflexota bacterium | reverse complement strand
GATCACCATGACAAGGGTGGAGGGCAGTGGCGTGAGGAACGAGGCGCAGGCGGAGAAGGCGGAGAGGTTTCGGGCAAGGCATGGGTCGGGCCGCATATTCGTCCTACCGAGCTGCGTGGGCTCTTCGAGCGATAACCCTGTACGCGTCCGTACCGCCCTCTGATATAATTGAGCTACCTTCGCGGCAGGCAGCCGTTCGTCTTCGTAGCTCGTCGTGCTGTTCCGCCTGCCGCCCCTCGCTGGCGGCGACCCTTCCTGACATGCCTCCACCGGGCACCGAACGCCTGGAAGCCGAAAGAACAGGTCGCGCCCTCACACCACATCTACGGAGGTTCACGGCCATGCGTCTACACGGGAAGATCGCGCTCGTCACCGGCTCCGACAGCGGCATCGGCAGGGCCATCGCACTCACCTTCGCGCGCGAGGGTGCGGGCGTGGTCGTCCACTACTACAGCGACCTCGCGGGAGCGCTGGACACAGCGGAGCGCGTGCGAGGGCACGGCTCGAGGGCGGAGGTGCTGCAGGCGGACCTATCCGACCCCTACAACGCGCGCGACCTGTACCAGCGTACGGTAGAGCTCATGGGCAGGGTGGACGTGCTCGTCAACAGCGCCGGCACCGGCCCGAGGGTGCACGACTCGCTCGAGGTGCCCATAGAGGAGTTCCTGAGGGTGATCAACGTGGACCTGACGAGTCCGTGGGTGCTTTGTCAGGCGGCGGCGAACGACATGGCCAGGCGGGGGAACGGCGTGATCATCAACATCACGTCCGTGCACGAGGTCGCGCCGCTCGTGGGCGGGGCTCCCTACCACGCCGCGAAGGGGGGCCTGCGCAACCTCACGAAGTCGCTGGCGCTCGAGCTCGCCTCGAGAGGGCTGCGGATCAACAACATCGCGCCGGGGATGGTCGCCACTCCGATGACCGCCGACGCCCTCAGCGACCCCGTGAGGGCGCTGGAGGCCACTGCCCGGATCCCGATGAGGCGAGCGGCCGATCCTCAGGAGATCGCGAACGTCGCCCTCTTCCTGGCGTCCGACGACGCGAGCTACGTGACGGGCCACACCTTCTTCGCGGACGGCGGCCTGCTGCAGATCATCAGCGTCGGGTAGTCGTATCGAATCCGGGCGATGAGCCCGTCATCCCGGGGCCGCGGGCCGAAGAATCTATCGAGCCTCTCCGCGAGGCATACCCTTCAAGATCCTTTGCTGCGCTCGGGGGGGACTCGGCGAAGGGCTTGTCCCCGTACTCGCTGATTCTTCGGCCTCAGAATGATACCAAATCCGGGTAATGAGTCTGTCATTCCGAGGCCCGAAGGCCGAAGAATCTGTCTTCAGATCAGACTCTGGGGCGTTCCGCTTGCAGATCCTTCGCCTGCGGCTCAGGATGACGGGTGTGAGTGGCACAGGACGACGACGGGTAAGTGCTTACTCGGTGTCCGTATGAATCTGTCATTCCGAGGCCCCCTACCCCTGTCATTCTGAGGCCCGAAGGGCCGAAGAATCTATGCAGACCTTTCAGATCCTTCGCGGAGTTTACCCCTCCGCTCCCGCTCAGGGCAGGCTCTCGAGCCCTTCGCTTCGCTCGAGGGTAAACTCCGCGAAGGGCTCAGGATGACAGACGTCGGCAATGCCAGGACGACAATGTATTGGTGTTCACCCGGAAACCGTATGAGAGGACGAGGGGTGGCCTCGGAACGACAGGTGGCAACCTCGGGATGACCGCTGCGATGGTGGCCCGGAAGCTCTGTAGATGCCGACGGCGCCGGGCCTTTGTGCAGGGTGCACTAAGCCGTTTCGCCTAAAACCGGACTCCGAACGTAGGCACTAAACGCAGGCGATTTTAGGCCGAACTTCCGATGTCCGATCCCGAGTCAGGGGGCTATCCTCAATCAGAATAAGTTGTCGTTAGGGTTGAGTGTTACGATTTGAGCCGGGCTTTGGGAGGTTTGTTTAGATGACAGTGTGTGTAGAGGAAAGACGTGTCTCGCAGACGGCTCTGGACGAGGAGAGGCTGATGGTCGAGCGCGCGAGGCGCGACCCCGCCGCCTTCGGGGACCTCTACTCCCGATACTCCAACCAGATCTACGCGTACGCCTACAAGCGGACGCACGATCGCGAGGACGCCGAGGACATAACCTCCGACACCTTCATGCTCGCGTTCGAGGCGATGGATCGCTACGAGTGGCGGAACGTGCCGTTCGGCGCGTGGCTCTTCCGGATAGCCTCGAACGTCGTCGCCGCCCACTACCGGAAGAAGCGGCACTCCACCCCGATAGACGATGTCGTGCTGTACGACACCGACGTCGATCCCGAGCGCGATGCGATCCGGAGCAGCGACGCCGACGACCTGCGCAGGGCCGTGTCGCTCCTCAAGGGAGACCAGCGCCGCGTGGTCGAGCTGCGCTACGACGAGGACATGTGCTCGCGCGAGATCGCCCAGGCGATGGGCCGCACCGAGGGCTCGGTGAGGACCCTGCTCCACCGCGCGACACGCTCTCTCCGCTCCCAGATGCTCCCGCTCAGCGCCTGAGCTTGACCCCGTCGGGGCAGCACTCGTATCATCCCCTCTGAAGGAGCGGCTACACGCCGGCTTCGAGTCGGTGGCGCTTCGTCCTGCCGAGGCCCGCATCGCTGGTGGCCGCTTCTCTCGAGCTCAGGACAAGGCACGGGAGGGAATGTTGAGGGAGGCGCTGGATCGCGCGATCGGGCGGATGAGGGTCAACCTGCGCGCCGCCGGGGTGCCCGCGACCGAGGAGGACGTACAGACCGCGGTCGAGCGCGGCTACCTCGACTGGGCGGTGGCGCTCGAGGCCCTCGAGGCCGACCTTCCCGCCGACGCGCTGCCGGACTTCCTGCGTCCCCGCCCCGTGCCCGGTGACCTCCCCACGCCGGCCGTCGCTCCCGTCGAGGCCGAGCCCCCTTCCTCGGACGACCCTCTTGCGCTCTCGATACGTGCGGTCTCAGCCCTCGTCCAAAAGCACGAGGTCTCACCCGTCGAGCTCGCCGAGCGCACGCTGGAGCGCATCTCGGAGCACG
Source organism: Chloroflexota bacterium (assembly GCA_902810765.1). Classification (GTDB taxonomy): domain Bacteria; phylum Chloroflexota; class Chloroflexia; order Thermobaculales; family Thermobaculaceae; genus CADDYR01. The sequence goes on along the minus strand of CADDYR010000314.1, from coordinate 645 downwards.
ACCCCGAGCTGAACGCGTATGAGCTGGTGCTCGCCGACGAGGCACTGGAGAGCGCCCGGGAGGCCGAGCGCGAGATCGCGCGGGGCGAGTATCGCGGTCCGCTTCACGGCATCCCCGTCGCCGTGAAGGACCTGTTCGCGATGCGTGGCATCCCGAACGCCGGGGGCTCGAAGGTGCTGGCGGATCAGGTGACCGATCGGGACTCCGAGGCCGTGAGGAGGCTCAGACGGGCCGGGGCTGTGCTGATCGGGCGCACACACATGTCGGAGCTAGCGTACCTGGCGGGCTCTTACAACCCGCACCACGGACCCACACGCAACCCTCGGGCCCCGGAAAGGGACACGGGTGGATCGAGCAGTGGCTCGGGCGCGGCCGTGGCGGCGGGGATGGCGTTCGCGGCTCTCGGCACCGACACGGGTGGCTCGATCCGCATCCCCGCCGCCTTCTGCGGAATAGTCGGCCTCAAGCCGACTTACGGACGTGTTGGCCTGGAGGGCGTGGTGCCGCTCGCCTGGTCGCTCGATCACGCCGGCCCGATGACGCGCACCGTCGAGGACGCCGCGATCGTTCTCCGGGCGACCGCTGCCGACGACCCCGCGCCCCCGGTCCCGCCGCACGCGGTCCTGAGCGTCCCCAACCTCGTCG
>CADDYR010000313.1 GCA_902810765.1 Chloroflexota bacterium | reverse complement strand
CTCCAGCAGCGCGCCCCACTCCTCGGGCAGCGCTCGCTCCAGCTGGCGCCTGGCGTAAGAGGCCATCGCGGGGCTGCGGCCGTGGGTCGAGATCGCGACGGTCAGGCTCCCGCGCCGCACAACCGCGGGGGCGATGAGGTCGCAGTTCGGGATGTCGTCCACTGCGAGCACGGGGATCCTGCGCCGCCGCGCCTCGGACGCGACCGCGGCGTTCACCTCCCGGTCGTCCGTCGCCGCGAACACGAGGTCGGCCCCCTTCAGGTCGCCGTCGCGGTACTCTCTGCGTATCCAGCGCAGGTTGCCCCCGCGCGAGTGCTCCTCAATGAGCTCGGTGACCTCGGGCGCGATCACGATGAGCGGCAGCGCTCCGCACGGCAGCACGCCCCGGACCTTCCCCGTGGCGATCTCGCCGCCGCCGACCACCACGACGCACTTGCGGCGGAGGTCGAGGAAGGCGGGGTAGTACTCGTAGTGCCTGTCAGCGTCCGTCCTGGCCAACTGTCTCCCTCCTCACGCCGCGCACTCGCTCGCGGGCTCGGTCTCCGCTCGGGGCAGCCGCCTGACCGTGCGTCCCGCGAGCCCGGCTATCACCTGATCCCACGGCCGCTCGCCCATGACCCAGAGCCGGACCTCGGACCGATAGCTCCGTATCACCTCGAGCAGCCGCTCGTAGTCCATGCCGCGGGGATGCAGTTCGGGCCACCACTGCCTCCACAGCAGCTCGGCGAGGAACCGCCCGTCCCCCACCACCATCTGGCCATCCTCGGGCGACTCCTCCATCAGCCTGCGGGTGAAGAGCCTGAGCTCGAACGGCTCCTTTGGAAGGTGCAGCTTCGGAGAATCGGTCACGATCAGTACCTCACAGCGTCGTGCCCGACCGGAGCACGGTCGGTGCCGGAGTAGTGGCGCAGGTGCTCCTCGTAGTCTATGAAGAGCGGAGCGTCGGGATCGAACGGCCTCTCGAGAGAGCGGAATGCGATCTTCTTGTCGAGCGCGTCCAGCTTCTCGAGCGCCTCGGGCTTGTCGAGCGGTAGTACCTCGAGCCTCGGCCTGGTGGTCTCGAACGCCTCGAGGCCAGCCTGGGAGCGCAGGAGCACGCTCGAGTAGCCGTCCGGGCTGCCGACGCTGCCGACCGAGACGTCCGCGACGCGCCCGAGGAAGTCGGCGCACTCGTCGCAGCCCTTGAGCGCAGCGCCGTGGAAGTCCCTCACCGGCTCGTCGAGCAGCGCGTTTCCCTCGTGATCGTAGGCGAGCATCCGACCGCGGATGACGTCCACCTTGCCGATCTCCGTGAGGGGGATGTGGCGTCGGCGTCCGATCTCCTCGACCATCAGCTTCTCGTAGTTGAAGTTCTTCGTGCACATGAGCGCGATCGTCAGCACTACCGCGTCCACCTTCGAGCTGCCCCAGTCCCAGGGCCTCGCCTGCATCGCCCGCAGCCCCTGGATCTCGCAGGGCGTGCCCACGAGCGCGATGCGCGGGTTCGGCGGGAGGTCGTACCTCCGCAGGTCGAGCGAGCCGAGGGCCATCGTCTGGTTGTAGAAGCTGCCCGCGCACTCAACGACCTCCTCGGGCGTGCGGGCGAGGAAGGGCTCCGCCTTCCAGGGCACGGACGTCTGACGTGCCACGAGCGCGCCATCGAGCTTCCCCGCCTCGAGCATCGAGACCAGGATAGCCGTGACGACGCCGCCGTCCTGTGCTCCCCGAACGCTCGGGCTGACCCTCGCCGCGTGGGCCTGGTGCACGGCCCCGAGGCCGTGGCCCGAGTCCTCCGCGATCAGCTTCCAGGTGGACTCGTAGCGCAGCCCGCCCCTCGGGCAGAAATCCCAGCACAGGGAGCAGCCGGTGCACATCTTGACGAGCGTGGGCAGACCGTCCGCGCCGACCCCTATCGAGTCGGTGGGGCAGGCGGCGACGCACGTGCCGCACTGGATGCAGCGGTCGGCGTCTATGACAGCCCGCTCGAGCTCCCAGAAGAAGACCTTGCCGGGAGCCTCGTCTATGTCGTTCATCGTGTCGCGGATGCTGAACCCGGACATCAGCTGCCTCCCCTCACGGCGCCGTTGATAGTATCCCTGAGGTCAGTATTGGGAACGCGGCGGCACCACTCGTGGAACAGCTCGCCCTCACGCGCCTCCGAGCGATATCGCCCCACGAGCGCGAGCAGGGCCGCCGGGGCCTCGGTCGCGGGCACCGCTCCCCGCACCCAGTCTATGAAAGCTGCGTCGTGACCTAGGCTGCCACCGAGCCCCACGTCCATCGCCTCCACGATGCCGTCCAGCGTCTTCGCGGTCTCGCCCCTCAGGCCGATGTCCGCGATCTGGGGCTGAGCGCACGAGGCCGAGCAGCCTGAGAAGTGGACCCGGATCGCCTCCTGCCCGACGTCTCCCGCGTGCTCGTCCATGTACTTCGCCAGCTGGTACGCCCTCGCCTTCGTCTCGACGATGGCGAACCTGCAGAACTCGTTGCCCGTGCACGCGACCGCCCCGCGCTCGAACGGACCGGGGTTCGGTGAGTGCACGCCGAGCAGTGGCTCTTCGAGCAGCCCGCTCAGCCGCTCCTCGGGCACACCGGGGAGGATCAGGTTCTGGTCAGTCGTGAGCCTGACCTCGCCCGAGCCGTACTCCTCCGCGAGCCTCGCGGCCTCGACGAAGCTCTCCGAGGCCATCCGGCCGACCGTGACGTTCAGCCCGACATAGTACAGCCCCTCCTGCTTCTGGCGGTGGACACCTACGTGGTCGCCGCGGTAGCGCCTGGTGAGGTCCTCGCCCGCGGGCTCGAGCGGGAAGGACGCGCGCTTCGCCAGCTCCTCCCGGAAGCCCTCCGGACCGAGCTCGTGCACGAGGTAGCGCATGCGGCACGTCCAGCGGTTCTCGCGGTCTCCGAGCTCGCCGTACACCTGCGCGATCGCCCGCGTGAGCTCGACCGCCTGCTCGGGCCGGACGAATACGTCGATGTCGGACGCCATCCGCGGGCCGTCGCCCAGGCCGCCGCCGACCCGGACGTTGAAGCCGACGGAGCCGTCGGGCGCCCTGGCGGGCGCGAGCCCTATGTCGTTGATCTCCGCCTGCGCGCAGTCCTCACGGCAGCCGGTGACGCTCATCTTGAACTTGCGCGGCAGGTTAGCGTACTCGCGGTTGCCGGTGAAGTACTCCGAGATAGCCCTCGCCACGGGATATGCGTCGAGCACCTCGTCGGCGTCCAGCCCCGACACTGGGCAGCACAGGACGTTGCGGGCGGAGTCGCCGCACGCCTGGACGGTCGTGAGTCCGACCGACTCGAGCCGTCGCCAGATCTCGGGCACCGCGCCGATCCTGATCCAGTGCAGCTGCACGTCCTGCCGAGTCGTGATGTCGAGGAAGCCGTCGCCGAACACGGGGTTCGGGTAGGGGCCGCGCGCGTGCTCGTGCGCGATCCTGCCGATCTCCCGGGCCTGGGCGGAGGTCAGCCTGCCGCCGGGCACCTTCACGCGGAGCATGAACGCGTCGCCACCCTGCCTCTGCGGGTACAGCCCGACCCACTTCAGTCGCTCCTGCTCGCCGTCTACGGAGGCGATCGAGGCCGGCCCCTCCTTCGAGTAGCGCTCGATCACGGCGTCGCGCACGTCGAGCGGGTGGCGCTCGAGCTTGATCTGCTCCACCTTGTTCAGCTTCTTGTGCTCCCTGAGGAACTGCATATCACGACTCTCCTCGTATGGCTGCGACTTCGAC
>CADDYR010000312.1 GCA_902810765.1 Chloroflexota bacterium | reverse complement strand
CCGTGGGCCGCCCGGGGCTCGCGGGGGGCCGAGATCTGGCCGGTCAGGGCGGCGCGCCGCGAGAGGCTCACCTTGCCACCCCGGTCTATGTCCGTCACCATCACCGTGATCGGCTCGCCGAGCTCGACCACGTCCTCGACCCGCTCCACCCGGCCCTCCGCGAGCTCGCTGATGTGGACCAGCCCGTCCTTGCCGGGCACGAGCTCGACGAACGCGCCGTAGGGCATGATCCGCACGACCTTGCCCGTGTACACCTGCCCCACCTCGATCTCCTTCGTCAGGGCCTCGACCCGGCGCTTCGCCTCCTCGGCGCTCGCGCCGTCCGGGGAGTAGATGAGCACGGTGCCGTCGTCCTCGATGTCTATCTTCGTGTTCGTGTCGTCCGTGATGCCGCGGATCACCTTGCCGCCCGGGCCGATGACCGCACCGATCTTGTCCGGGTTGATCTTCAGGGTGAGTATACGCGGCGCGTAGGCGGAGAGCGCCGGCCTCGGCGCGGAGATCACCTCGAGCATCTTGCTTAGGATGAAGGCCCTGGCCTCCTTCGCCTGCTCGAACGCGTCGCTCATTATCTGGAACGCCAGGCCGGTCATCTTCAGGTCCATCTGGATACCGGTGACGCCCCTGGAGGTGCCCGCGACCTTGAAGTCCATGTCGCCGAGCGCGTCCTCGATGCCCTGGATGTCGGTCAGCACCTTGTACCGGTTGTCCGGCCCGGTCACCAGCCCCATGGCGATGCCGGAGACGGGGGCCTTGAGGGGCACCCCCGCGTCCATCAGCGCCAGCGTGCTGCCGCACACGCTGCCCATCGAGGTCGAGCCGTTCGAGCTCACGACCTCAGAGACCACCCGGATCGTGTACGGGAACTGCTCCGAGCCGGGGATCACCGGGCGGAGCGAGCGCTCGACGAGCGCGCCGTGGCCGATGTCCCGGCGGCTGGGGGCGCGCAGCGGCCTCGACTCGCCCGTGCTGTACGGCGGGAAGTTGTAGTGGTGGAGGAACCGCCTGGTCCTCTCGAAGCTCAGGTCGTCGAGGATCTGCTCCTCGCCGATCGTGCCGAGCGTCGCGACGCTGACGACCTGGGTCTGGCCACGGGTGAACACCGCCGAGCCGTGGGCGCGAGGCAGCAATCCGACCTCGCAGGTCACCTGACGGATCTCCCTCGGGCCGCGTCCGTCGGGCCTCAGATCGCGCTCGAGGATGGCCGTGCGGACCTCCTCCTTGAGCTGGGCCTCGAACTCGTCCGACACCTTCTCGGCCAGGTCGGGCGAGTCCTCCGGTGCCATCTCCGCGATCAGCCGGCTCTTCACGGCGGCGATGGCGTCCTCGCGCGCAGCCTTGTCGGGGTTGTTCACCGCCTGGCGGAGGCTGTCCCCGAGGTGCCGGGAGACCTCTGCGGAGAACTCCTCGTCCTTCACCGGCAGCTGGTACTCGTGCTTCGGCCTGCCGGCGACCTCGATGAGCTGCTTCTGCAGCTGGATGACCGGCTGCATCTGCTCGTGGGCGAACTGGACGGCCTCCAGCATCGTGCTCTCGGGCAGCTCATCGGCCGAGCCCTCGAGCATGATCACGGCCTCCTCCGTGCCCGCTACCGTCAGCTCGAGCTCGCTGCGCTCGCGCTGCTCCACAGTGGGGTTGAGCACGAACCGGCCGTCCAGGTAGCCGATGCGGGCGGCGCCGACCGGCCCCGCGAACGGGATGTCCGAGATGCACACCGCGGCGCTCGAGCCGATTATCGAGAGCAGGTCGGGCTCGTTGTCGGGATCGGCACTCATCGCGGTCGAGATGACCTGTACGTCGTACTTGTAGCCCTTCGGGAACAGCGGCCTTAGGGGGCGGTCGGTCAGGCGCGAGGCCAGGATGGCGTACTCGCTCGGGCGGCCCTCACGTCTCGGGAAGTTGCCCGGTATGCGCCCCGCGGAGTACAGCCTCTCCTCGAAGTGTACCGTCAGCGGGAAGAAGTCGAGGTTCGTCTCCTCGTCGGACCGCACTACGGTCGAGAGCACGGCGGAGTCGCCGTAGCGGACGAGGACGGCTCCGTCCGCCTGCCCCGCGAGCTTGCCGGTCTCCAGGCTGATCGGGCGGCCGCCCCAGATGGTTTCGAACTTACTGACCATAATCTGTCATCTGTCTCCTAGAAAAAGCCCAGGTGGGTCCTGGGCGCGGTACTCGGTGCGCACGTGCGGAGGCTGGCATCCGGCGGGAACACGCGGGTGGGACACGGGCGATTACGAACGGGAGTTAGCGACGAAGTCCCTGGCTCTCGCGGATGCCCAGACTGCTGATGAGTGAGCGGTACCGCTCGAGGTCGTGCCTCTGAAGGTAAGCCAGCAGCCGCCGCCGGTGTCCAACCAGCTTCAGCAGGCCGCGACGGGTGTGGTTGTCGTGCTTGTGCTCGCGCAGGTGATTCGTCAGGCGCTCGATCCTCTGCGTGAGGAGAGCTATCTGAACCTCGGTCGAGCCGGTGTCGCCCTCGTGCTTGCGGTACTTCTCGATGACCGGCTCCTTCTCGGCCGCTCCTATTGGCATTCTTCCTCCCTAAACTGCCACGATCTTCCTGCTTGGTCCCTCTCTTATCAAACACGAGTATATCACAAATGCCTCCACGGCCCGGAAGCAGGGGGCGCCCCAGGCGCTACTCCTGCGGCTCCTCCCGCCTCGTCTCGAGACCCCTGAGCCTCTCCAGCGCCTCCAACACCTCCTCGAGCCTCCCCTCGCCCTCGAGCTCCTCCCCGTACGTCACCTCGACGTACGCACGGGTGATCTCGTGGGTCTCACCCCGGCCATCCCGGAACGGCTCTATCCCCTCGACCGCCCGCTCGTACTCGTTCGGGGTCTCGGTCCTCGCCCTCCTCCTGCCGGCCCTCGCCCCCATCCGCAGCAGCTCCCGGTACACCTCCCTCACGCTCCGGGGCGGTCCCGCAGGGGGCGGGGCGTACGATGCGACGGCGGGCTGCGGCTCCGGCTCCTGCCCCCTCCTTCCGAAGAGCGTCCTCAGCCACTCCAGCAGGTCCTCCCTGAAGCCCTCCCAGCTCCACACGTAGCTCCGCTCCTCCTCGACGTCGTCCTGCTCCTCGGCGAGCGCCCGGATGCCCGAGAGCACCCTGCGGATCAGCGCGTAGGCGAGGATCGCGGCGATGGCCACGAGCACGGCGAGCACGATCCACTCGAACACCGGGCTGGTCGCCGCCCCCTGCTGTCCCGCCTGCCCGTGTGGCTGGGGCAGGCGGTGGCCGGCGGAGACGGTGGCCTGCACCGGGAGGGTGAGCCGGGGCTTGTGCGGGTGCAGCAGCGACCGCAGCCACTCGAGGATTACCTGGGCCAGGTAACCGGCCAGGAGGAACGGGTAGTAGAGCACGTGCGACAGCAGCGTCAGCAAGGACGCGATGTGGCCGGTGAGCAGGCCGGAGAGCGCGAACGCCACGACAACGAGAGCGCCCATCACCGCGCCGAGCATCACCAGCCAGTCCGCATTCACGTCTATCCGGCCGCCCTCCGCGCGCGAGCCCTCCGTCAGCCGCAGGATGCGCGCGAGCGGCATCCCCACGAGCCCGCCGAACAGGATGGCGATCGCGCCCCCGACGAGCGCGCCCAGCGGCACGTCGTACCCCCGAGGGCTGAACGCGGCGAACAGCAGCGCGAGCACGCCCGCGCCCAACGCGATGTGAAACCTCCGCTCGCTGCCGAAGGCGGTCGGCCGCGCCGCACCAGCC
>CADDYR010000311.1 GCA_902810765.1 Chloroflexota bacterium | reverse complement strand
CTCCAGCACGATCCACCCCTGGTTCCACTCGAGAAAGTCGTCCAGGACCTCGAGCTGCACCGTGGCAGACAGGGCCTCCGGATACCCTCTGGCCTCGAGCGCGCGCCCGACGTCCACGAGCCGCAGCATCCACTGCTCGTAGTGCTCGACCTCGTACTCCTGATTGTCCAGATGCACGAGGAGCGGGTCGGTCGGGGAGCCAGGCCACACCAGGTAGTCCACGACCGACCGGTGCTCCGCGAAGTACGAGAGGAGGACCCGAGCAGCATCGGATGTAAGCGCGACCAGGTCCCGCGCGCGGATCGTGCGCTTGCCCTCGCTCTCGAGCTGGGTGTAGATCGCGTAGCCCTCGGGCTCGCCGCGTGGCTCGGCGACGCAGACGTTCACCACGGCGTCGCTCGAGTCGAGCTTCTCCTCCCACTCCGGCTCACCGCGGTCCAGATTGCCCGCGCCGCGGCTCGCGCTCCGTGAGTACAGCCCCCTTAGGAGCGGCAGGTCAGCCCGGCTGCCCATCCGGACCCCGCCTCCCCGCCCATCCGTCGGCAGGCCGTGGGTCGGCAGGCTGTAGCGCACGTGGACGCCAGCCTGCTCGTACCCAGCGCGACGATACACCTTCTGTGTTGCGGGATACAGCGTGGAGAGAGGGTAACCGCGCTCCCGCATCTCCTCGAGCGCGCGGCGCATCAGCCGGGTGGCGATCCCGCCGGAGCGATGCGCGGGCGAGACGGCGACGGCGTCCACCCCGGCCATCGGCACGCTCCTGCCCCCAAACCACTGCCCTGCGGGGAGCAGCCCGACCCCGCCCACGACGCGGCCGTCGGACCTCGCGACCAGGAAGTTCTCGATGCCCTGCCGCAGCATCCACCGGAGGTCCACCTGATGCGACGGGTTGTCCGAGAACGAGTAGTCGCAGAGCCATCCGAGCTCACTGAGCTCGTCCTCGCTGCGGGCGACCCCTATCTCCAAGTCCGCGCCCTGCAAGGCGAACACCTCCAGTTGATCGTTATACGCTCCGGAATGATAGCAGGACGTCCGGACGGCGCGTTCTCGTCAGCCCAGGGCTAGCGAGCGATCTCGACGACGATCCTCCCTACGCGGGGCGACGAGAGGAAAGTGTCGAGGGTCCGTGGGAGGTCCTCGAACGCGACGCTACGGGCAATTACGTCGAGCTTCGGCGGCCGCATGTCGCTCGCGAGCCTCTCCCAAACCCTGCGCCTGAGGTCCATCGGGCAGGCGACGGAGTCTATGCCGAGGAGGCTGACGCCGCGGAGGATGAACGGCATCACGGTCGTGTGTAGCTCGGTGCCACCGGCGAGACCGCAGCTCGCGATCGCGCCGCCCCGGTTCGTCGTCCTCGTGAGCCAGGCGAGGGTCTCTCCCCCCACGGGGTCGACGGCGCCCGCCCACGTGCCCTTCTCGAGGGGTCGGGTGCCCATCTCCAGCTCGTCGCGCCACAGCACGGAGCTCGCGCCCAGCTCCTCGAGGTACCCTGCCTGCTCACGCTTGCCACTGATCGCCACAACCTCGTAGCCGAGCCGGGCGAGAGCGCTCACGGCCACGCTCCCGAGCCCGCCCGTCGCCCCCGGCACGACCACTGGGCCCGCGGACGGCGACAGCCCCTCGTGCTCGAGCCTGTGAATGGCGAGCCCCGCGGTGAAGCCGGCGGTCCCCAGCGCCATGGCCTCCCACAAGCCGAGTCCCTCCGGCACCGGCACCATCCACCCGGCGGGCACGCGCACGTACTCGGAGTACCCGCCGTCGTGGTCCTCCCCCAGGCCGTACCCCGTGACGAGCACCCTGTCTCCCTCGCGAAGCTCGGGCGATGCACTGGAGGCCACCTCGCCTGCCACGTCGATCCCGCCGACGAGCGGCAGGCGGCGCATCACCTTGCCCGCGCCCATGGCCGCGAGCGCGTCCTTGTAGTTCACGCTCGAGTAGCGGGCCCGGATGACCACGTCCCCGGGATCGAGCTCGTCCAGGCTCGTGGTGACCATCCGTCCGCGCGGTCCGGCCTCCTCCTGCGAGACCCTGTACGCCCGGAAGTCGTCGGGGATCGCCGCGGGCACCGGCGCCAGCCCCTAGTCCTCCAGCTGGGCGGAGACGCTGATCCGGACGTTCCCGCGCAGTGCGTTGGAGACCGGGCAGCCCTGCTCCCCCTGCTCGGCCGCGGCCTGGAAGTCCTCCCGAGAGATCCCCGGCACACGACCGCGCACGCTGAGCTGCATCGTGGATATCTCGAAGCCGCCGTCGGCCGGCGCGAAGGTGCACTCCGCGCTGACGTCGAGCTGCTGCGCGGGCGTGCCGCGCTTGCCGAGGACGTTCGACAGCGCCATCGCGTAGCAGCTAGCGTGCGCGGCCGCGAGCAGCTCCTCGGGACTGGTCGTGCCGGACTGCCTCTGCGTGCGGGTGGCCCAGGAGATCGGCACGTCCGTTGCGATGCCGCTGTCGAGAGAGAGCCTCCCCGAACCCTGCATCAGGTCTCCCTGCCACACGGCCTGTGCCCTGCTGACGATCCCAGCCAACGATCTCTCCTTTCTCTAACGCTTACTGTGTCTCTGGAGGACGCCGCCACCTGCCTCAGAAGGTCCTGCCGAGCGGCTGGTCCCACGGCTGCGGAGCAGCCACCCGCACGATCTGCTCCTCGAAGTCGCGCACGTACAGGTAGAGGTGCGCGAAGAACTCCTCCTCCGGAAGGGGGTACGTGGGGTTGATGCAAAGGTAGCGGAAAGGCCAGGGAGATTCAACCCCCGGCGCGCACAGCACCTCGACCCTCCTGCCCACTCGGAGCCTGTAGCGGACGCCGGGGAAGATACGCGACGGCAGGTCGAGGTAGCCCCTCCGCTGCAGCTCCGCCCAGAGCTCGTCGCCGAGCGTCAGCCTTGCGACCTCGCGCGCGTTCTGGCGGGCGAGACGATAGTCGCGCCGTCGGAAGTCGAATCCCGCGCTGCGCTTCGGCAGGTGATACCAGCGCCGGTCCCAGGGCAGCTCGAGCGCCGGCTCCGCGGCCTGCTCCGAGCCTCCCTGGAGCCAGCGCCTGAGCCGCCCCCACAAGCTCTCCACAGGCGTCGGCGGCCGGACCTCATCCACCGGCTATCGGCGCGATGATCTGGTACTCCTCCGCCCTGGGGTCGAACGGCCCGTCGTACAGCTCGTGGCGCCCGCCCACCTTGCGCGACACCCTGCAGCCGTGCTCGCGCGCCTCGCGGATGATGCGCTCGGCCTCCGCGATCGTCTCCTGGAGCTCCTCCGTGTCCGCCGCCGGATCCCACTCGAGCACCTGGTGCCCTCGTCGGTTCGCGATGATCAGTCTCGCCATGTCTCCCATCCTCTGTGCCTTCGACGTCGCGGCCACTGCCAGCATTTTGGGTGCCAGCAGCACGGCGCTGCCTTCCTCCGAGTTAGGGTACAATGGCTCATCTAATGCAGTAGATAATCCGGTGCTCTGTCGCGAGCGAGCGAGACGACACTTCACCTGGCACGCCCAGTGCGCGTCCGGTGAGAGGCACGGGGGCTCTGGGGTGATCTCGAGCATAGTCGCTGGGCGCTACCATATACTGGGCAGGCTGGGCCAGGGGGGAGCGGCGGAGGTGTTCAAGGCGAGGGACTCTCGCCTCGGTCGCATCGTCGCCATCAAGCTCCTGCGCGACACCTACTCCGACGACCCCACCTTCACCCAGCGCTTCGAGAACGAGGCGAGGGCTGCAGCCAGGCTCTCGCACCCGAACATAGTGGACGTCTACGACTACGACCAGTCGGAGGGGCGGTACTTCATCGCGATGGAGTACGTGC
>CADDYR010000310.1 GCA_902810765.1 Chloroflexota bacterium | reverse complement strand
GTCCCGGGGCGGGACAGGGCGGAGGTGGTGCAGACGAGCGAGGTCGAGGTTGATTAGCCCCGAGCTGCGAGAGGTGATCGAGGCGTGCGTCCTGCGGCTCCGCGAGGAGGAGCCCTCGACGGTGGCGGTGCTGCTCGCGGGCAGCTATGCCCGTGGCCAGTCGGGTTCGTTCAGCGACGTGGACCTTCAGGCGCTCACCCGGGAGGAGCCGAACGTCCACTACCGCGCGTGGTTCTGCGAGCTGCCGGGAGGCAGGATCGTGCACATCTCCGCCGGTGCGATGCAATGGGAAGACTGGTTCGCTCAGGAGAAGAAGTCCGAGCGCTGGGCCTGGTTCTTCCCGGGCCGCGAGCCTCTGAAGCTGCTGTGGGCCGACGAGTCGGTGGAGGAGCGGCTGCGCCAGCCCGACCTCGTTCACCCGCCGGGCCCGGTGGAGCTGGAGGACTTTCTGGAGAGGGCGGGGAAGGTGCGCAACGCCATGCTCGCCGGCGATGAGCTGATCCTCCGCCTCGCGGCGCAGGAGCTGGCCCGTTACTGCCCCTCCGTCCTGCGCCCGATCAACCCGGAGCGCGTGGTCAACGACCCGAACGAGGCTTTCTACGCTACCCTCGAGCTGCCGGTGGCCCCGCCGAACTACCGGGAGGACCTGCTGATCTGTCTGGGCATGGACGGGCGGGCCCGCACCGCGGGCGAGGTGCACGACGCGGCGATGCGGCTCGTCGTGGGGATGCTCGAGCTCCTGAGCCGGCACGTGGAGGAGCTGAGGCCGGTGCTCGAGCCCGAGCTTCCCCGCTACCTCGCCGACGGCACCCTATTGCGCTACATAACGCAGGGAGTTGACTAGCGCACGACCACAGGAACGATATAGCAGGGATGCGACGAAAGCCGCGGGCGGCGATAGGGGGGAGAATGGGAGCCCGGGGACGACTTCGAGCCCGGCATCCGTGTTGCTTCTAGCGCTCGAGTCGAACGCGCAGGGGCTCGCTGGCCGCGGCGCTGTAGCTCGTCACGACCGGCGGCACCCGGAACTCGTCGCGGTCGTACAGCCCCCGCAGCTCCTCCGGAGCAGGGTCGTCGGACGAGGTCACCTTGGCCAGCCGGTCGAGCAGCTCCAGCTGATCTGCGGTGAGCTCGCCCGCATCCGAGCTCTCTATGAGACCCCATACGTCCCACAGCACCATCTCGCGCTTGTTCAGCGCCGCGAGGTCGTGGATCAGGTTGTTCACGAGCTGCGGCCAGCCTCGCGTCTGGGGCTCCTCTAGGTCGGGCGCGACGACGAACCGTTCGGGGTCGGCATCGCCGTCCCGGCACGCCAGCCACGCGCCCGGTGCGACGATGAACCGGTCGGCCGGCACGTCGAGGGGATCTATGACCATCCCATCCGCCTGGTCCACGTGTCCCTCGCCGAGCCCCGGATCGACCAGCCGCCAGCGTCGCTCGTCCGGATCCCAGACCTCGGCGACCTCGTGGTCGACGTACCAGCCAGGCCTGAAGTACGTCGCGAATCCTACCCGCGCCCGCACCGGTATCGCCTTGTGCCGTGCCAGGGCGAGGAAGAACACTGCGGAGTCGCGGCAGCAGCCGACCAGGCGCTGATAGGGCGGCCGATCCTCGGTCAGAGGCGCGTCGCTGAGCTCGAAGATCCGCCGGAACATCCGGTCGGCGTATCGCGTGTCTATCTCCGCTATCCGCTCCGCGGCGATGCCGTTCTCCGCGTAGTCCCCGCCGGCGCGGTAGTGGAAGACCAGCCGACACGCTGCCTGCTGAAGCGACCTGAGATCGCTCGGGACCTCGTCCAATCGGTCCGCCAGGCCGCCCGGATCCGTGACGGCGCTCTGGGTAGCGTAGGTGGTGGGATCGCTCATTGCTCGTACTCTACCTCTCGCTCGACGGACGATCTCGGCACCCGTCGTCCGGGCAAGCTCCGGCTCGCTCGGGGCGGATGTTAGCCCGCGGCGAGTCACGAAACAAGCTCGTTCTGCTCCCACCTTACACCGAGCCCTCCGCCGCGCTCCCGCGGGAGCCATGCTCCGGACCGAGTCTCGTCGGCGCTGGCTGACCGAGGGCCGGTGCGCGAGCGGGTCTGATATACTACGGCAGCCCATCGGGCAGGAGGATCGGCCGTCCCTTGCAGCTTCCCGCGATCACAGCAAAGGGCCTCCCGCGCGGCGTCGCCGGCGTGCGCCGCCGCTGGATCGTGTTGTGCTTCGCTCTGCTCGTCGTAGCGTCCGGACTGCTGCGCTTCGTCCTCCTGGGCGTGTTCCCCGGGAACCTGATGGCGGACGAGGCGGACAACCTCTCGTTCATATTCCAGGTGCTGTACGGGAACGGTCCCGGGTTCTTCGGGCTCGACTGGAAACCGGCGCCCGCCTTCAGCATGTACGTGACAGCTCCCTTCGTCGCCCTGTTCGGGGACAGTATCTTCGGGCTGAGGTTCCTGAGCGCGGCAGTGAGCATAATCGCGCTGTTCCCGCTGTACGCGCTCTACAGGCGACACGTCAGCCCCGCGGCCGCGCTGCTCTCGCTTGCGCTGCTGACGACCTCCGTATGGTACCTGAACTTCTCGCGCAGCGGGTGGGAGAACGTCGACGTCGTGCTCATCACCGCGCTCGCGTTCTGGCTGCTCACGATCGCACTTGAGAGCCAGCGCTGGCGCTACTGGGCGCTCGCCGGCGCGGTCGCGTCGCTCGGGCTGTACTCCTACTTCTCGGGCCGGGCGGTGCTGCTCTCGATGCTGGCGTACGCGCCGTTCGTGCTGTGGCGCTATCGCGAGAGCTGGCTGCGCGTGCTCGCCGGCTACCTGCTGCTCGTCGTCGTCGCGCTCGCGCTGTTCGTGCCCCAGCTTCCCTCGATCGCCGCGAGCCCTGCCGACTTCAACCGCAGGGCCGAGAGGGTGAGCGCGCTCCACGCGGCTGAGACCGGCTACTTCGGCCACAAGGGCGCGCTGGACGTGCTGGGTTACCAACTCGTGCGCAACGCTCAGTTCTTCTTCAACGGGAGCGTGCTCGGAGGCCCGTCCTACAGCCCGCCGGAGCAGGGGCTGCAGGACACCCGTCCGCGCTACAGCCCGTTCGGCCGGCCGCTGCTCGAGCCCGTGAGCGCGGCGCTGTTCTTCCTCGGGATGCTGCTCTCGCTGAGGCGCGGGGGGCGGTACGTGATGTGGTGGATGATGCTGCTGGTGCCGTGGGTGCTGACGCAGGTGCTGACGATCAACACCCCGGACGCAGCGCGGGGCATCGGCATGCTTCCCGCTATCTACTTCTTCGTGGCCCTCGCCGCCGACGGGATATGGCGCGCGCCGGTGTGGAAGGGGTTCGTGCGCCCCGCGCTCGTCGTGGTCGTGCTCGCCGCGAGCATCGCCTCGTGCGTCACCTACTTTCGGTGGGCGGGCAGCCAGGAGCTCCTGCAGGCGCGCGAGCCCGCGATCCCGCTCTCGCAGTACGACGAGTGGAGGGCCTTCCAGATCCAGCGGGCGAAGGAGCACCTCCCGCCCGTACCGGTGACAGTGTGGCAGCAGATGCGACATGGCTAGTGATGGGCCCAAGCTCGCGGTGCCGGACCGCGTGATATACCGTCCGGTCATCTGGGCGCTCGACTCCGGATGGCTCGACACGGGCGTCGAGGTTCTGACGGTGGCGGACGACGCCGCGGCGTCGTCCGCGCTCTCGGAGGGGCGGGCGTCGGTGGCGCTGCTCGACCCGGTGTACTGGGCGCGTCACTTCCAGGCGTACCGGCCAGCGCCGCCGGTCGCCCTCACGCTCGCGCGCCCGGGCACGGACCTCCTCCTGCTGA
>CADDYR010000309.1 GCA_902810765.1 Chloroflexota bacterium | reverse complement strand
CTTCTTCAGAGCCGGCTCCCGCGCGTCGCGCGGCGGGACTGGCCTGGGTCTCAGCATCGTGGCGGAGACGGTCCAGGCGCACGGAGGAGGCGTCTGGTACGCGGACCGCGCCGAGGGCGGAGGGCGCGACCTCTCACGGCTGGACGAGGCGCTCGAGAGCGCGCCGGACGCCGTCGCAAGGCAGATCTCCGGGAGCTAGCCGGGGGTGGTGATCATGGGTATCGACCCGGGGGGCAAGCGCATCGGCATCGCCCTCAGCGACCCCACCGGGTTCCTGGCAAGCCCGCTCAAGGTGCTCACCCGCACCACTCTGGAGCGGGACCTCGCCGCGATCCGCGACATCATCGAGCAGAACCGCGTGGAGAGGATCGTGGTGGGGCTGCCGCTCCACATGTCGGGAGAGGAGGGCACCGAGGCGGAGCGGGCTCGCCAGTTCGCCTCGGTGCTGCGAGAGCATACCGGCCTGCCCGTGGAGCTCGTGGACGAGCGGCTGTCCTCCGTCGAGGCCGAGCGGCAGCTCGCCGAGTCGGGCGTGCGCCGGGGTCGGTGGGCGAAGAAGCTCGACGCGATCGCCGCGGCGGTGGTGCTCCAGGGCTACCTCGACAGCCAGCGCTATCCGAGGCGCTAGCGTCCCGGAGCGGCCGAAGCCTCGTGCCCCGTGACAGGGCTTCAACCACGCGGTCCGTGTATTATCAGAGGGCGTACCGGAAAGCTGCCTGCACTCAGGAGTTGGTGGTGTCGCGGACGCTCACGGGGATACTGCTCGCGCTGGCCGCGGTCTCCATGTTCAGCACGAGCGCGCTGCTCGTCAGGCTGAGCGCGCCCGTGCCGAGCGTTCAGGTGACGTTCTGGCGACTGCTCCTCGGCGGTGCGCTCGTGCTCCTCGCCGCGCGGGCGTCCGGCCAGACCGCACGAGTCGGGAGACTGCGCATCGGGCGTCTGGCGCTGTACGGGCTGGTCGCCGGGCTCCACTTCCTGTGCTACATCGCGGCACTCTCGTTCACTACTGTGGCGAACACACTCACGCTCGTGTACACATCGCCCGCGTTCGTGGCGGCGTTCTCCGCGCTCTTCCTGAGGGAGCCGGTCCGCAGGCGCCAGGTCACCGGGATCGCGGTCGTGATACTCGGCATCTCGATCCTGACGGGCTTCGACCTCTCGGCCGACCCTCGCAGGGTGGTGGGGGACGCGCTGAGCCTGGGCTCCGCCGCGGCCTTCGGGCTGTACTCGGTCGCGGGGCGCGGTGAGGCCGGGCGCTATCCCCTGCTCGTGTACGCCGGCTGGGTCTATCTCTTCGGCGCGCTGTGGATCCTGCCGCTCGCCGCGACGGGCTTCGATCCGGCGCGGTACAATGGTAGCGACACCGCGGCGATCATCGCGCTCGCGGTGGTGCCGCTGGGGATCGGACACACGCTGTACAACGCGGCTCTCCGGCGCGTGCACGCTCCGAAGGCGAACGTGCTGTCCACACTCGAGGTGGTCGGAGGCTCGCTGCTGGCGTGGGTCTTCCTCGGTGAGCGCATCGGCTCGGGGGAGGCGGCCGGCATACTCATCGTGATGGCGGGCACGCTTGCGGTGATACTGTGAGCACGCGGCCCCGCGTTGCACGCACTCCGGGGATTGGACTATAATGCGGTCTCGGGAGAGCGGTCGGCACGAAGGAGCAAGACTTTGGCCAGGGAACCACGACGCATACTCGTTGCTGACGACGATCCTACCATCCGGACTCTGTTGCAGGACTTCCTGGAGGGCGAGGGCTACGAGGTGTCCGTCGCGCTCGACGGAGAGCAGGTGCTCTCCGAGGCGCGCGACACGAAGCCCGACCTGATCCTGATGGACGTGCGTATGCCCAAGCTCGACGGCATCGCGGTCCTCGAGCGGATGAAGTCCGAAGGGCTCTCCTCCCCGGTGATTGTGATGACCGCGTTCGGCGGCTCGACCCTCGCGATCAAGGCCATACAGCTCGGCGCGTACGATTACGTCACCAAGCCCTTCGACCTCGACGAGATCAGCGAGGCGATAGAGCGCTTCTTCGAGCGCCAGCAGCTCTCCGGCGAGCTCAGGCACGTCCGTGGGCGCGCCGATGCGTTCAACCCGAACGATAAGATCATCGGCAACAGCCCCGCCATGCAGAGCGTATACAAGACGATCGGGAAGGTTGCGGCGTCCGGCGCCACCGTGCTCATCAGCGGCGAGACCGGCACCGGCAAGGAGCTGGTGGCTCAGACGATCCACACGAACTCCATGTTCAGCCAGGGGCCGCTCGTGAAGGTGAACTGCGCTGCCCTGCCGGAGACGCTGCTCGAGAGCGAGCTATTTGGCCACGAGAAGGGCGCGTTCACAGGAGCGGTCAACCAGCGCAAGGGCCGGTTCGAACTGGCGCACAAGGGCACCATATTCCTCGACGAGGTCGGGGACATGTCGCTCGGGACACAGAAGAAGCTCCTCAGGGTGCTGCAGGAGCACGAGTTCGAGCGCGTGGGCGGCATCTCCACGATCAAGGTGGACACGCGCGTGATCGCCGCGACGAACAAGAAGCTCGAGGAGGAGGTGGCCGCGGGCAACTTCCGGGAGGACCTATACTACCGGCTCGGCGTGATCCACATCCACCTCCCGCCGCTCCGCGAGCGCAAGGAGGACATACCCGATCTGGTCGACTACTTCCTGCAGAAGCATCGGCCCCACCCGGACGCTGCTCCCCTCGACATCTCACAGGAGGCGGTGAACCTCCTGATGGAGCACGACTGGCCGGGAAACGTCCGCGAGCTCGAGAACACGATCGAGCGGGCGATCATCCTCTCCCAGGGCGGAGTCATCACGACCCACCACCTGGTGTTCAACCTGATACGCCCGGGACGGACGCTCGACCTCCGCGACGCGCTCCAGCGCACCGGGTCCCTCAGGGCGGCGATGGAGGAGGTCGAGGCCCGTCTGATCTTCGAGGCGCTCTCTCAGGCGAACGGTGATCAGCAGCAGGCCGCGGAGTCGCTCGGCATCCCGGTAGAGGAGCTTCGCCGGAAGCTGAGCCTGGCCGAGAGCACGAAAGAGGCCGTCGGCGCGGGCCAGAGCTAGTCAGGTCCGACGAAGCAGGACGGGCCCGTCTCACCGAGCTCGCCTCGGCAGGTCCGCGTCAGCTGCGCGGGGCGACAGGTCCCCGGCCGCGTCACGCGAACCTCGTCACCGTAAAGGCGAAGGCGGCGCCGAATATGGTCAGCAGCACGGTCGCAACGGTGCTGCGCTGCCTGTGCGCCTCGGGCAGTATGTGGCTCGCTCCGATGTACAACAGGAACCCGGCGAAGGAGCCGAGATATATCGGCAGCACGCTTTCGGGCACGCTGAACAGCAGTGTGGAGGCCGCGCCCGCCACCGGCGCGAGCGCATCCACCAGCAGCAGCGCGAAGGCTCGACGACTGGTGTTCCTGTTGACCAGCATGAGCGTGACCGTGTTCAGCCCGTCGGAGAAGTCGTGTGCGATCACCGCCAGCGCCACCACGAGCCCGACGCTCGCGCTGACCTGGAAGCCGAGCCCGATGCCCACGCCGTCGAGAAAGCTGTGGCCCGAGAGAGCCAGCGCCGACATCACCCCCACCTCGGGGTCTCGGTCCTGCACGCCACCTCGCGAGCGGTGGATCACGGTGAGCTTCTCGACCGCGTGGAAGGCGAGGAAGCTTCCAACCAGAGCGAGCATAGGATAGACGCTGCCGAGCCCGAGCTCGTGGACCTTGTCGAAGATCTCGGGCAGCAGGTCGAAGGCGACGAGCCCCACTATCACCCCCGCGGTGAAGCCCCTGATCAGGTGCAGGCGCCTCTGCTGGTGCAGCGCGAACAGCCCGCCAAGCGA
>CADDYR010000308.1 GCA_902810765.1 Chloroflexota bacterium | reverse complement strand
CTTGTCGTTGCCGCCGTATCCCTTCATCGTATCGTCCCCGGCGGTTCCGTACAGCGTGTTCGCCGAGTTGTTGCCGACGATCGTGGCCGTGTAGCTCGTGAGACAGTGCGGCTCGGGGCGCGGGCCGCTACCGACTATCGTGGGCCGGGTTGGGGGTATGCGGGCGCTTGCCGAGCTCGCGCCAGTCGCTCTCCTCGACGTTCAGGCCGTAGTATTCCGCCGCCTTCCTGATGTTCGCGAACGCGAGGTCACGGTCCTCGTCGGAGATGCCCCGCACCTGGTCAAAGCGCGCCAGCGCGTTGCGCACGTGAGAGGCGTCCGTGAGCGGCTCCTTGCGTTGCTTCGGGAACGCGAACGCCGTGTCCGGCAGCTCCCGCTTCTGCTTCGAGCCGAGCTCTCCGTGCTCGGTGTGAGGTTTCCATGTAGGTTTGATCGCCATATGACCAACTCCTGACCTGCAGCCCCTGTGAGCAGGAAGCCTGCCACTAGGTCTTTGACACCAAATCCGCGCGGCTGCTATAATTTGCGGTTGCAGTGATCATACCGCGCGGTGGATGCGCGCGCCCTGTTTCGGAGGTCAGAGTTTGTACGCGGTTCTACGATCGGGCGGCAAGCAGTACCGGGTCGCCGTCGGCGACGAGGTGACCCTCGAGAGGCTTGACGCCGAGGAAGGCCAGTCCGTGGAGCTGGGCGAGGTGCTCATGGTCGCGGACGGCGAGAGGCAGGTGGTCGGCACGCCTCTCGTGGAGAACGCGCTCGTTCGAGCCACCGTCGTGTCCCAGGGCCGTGCCCCGAAGATCCGCATCTTCAAGTACAAGCCGAAGAAGCGGTATCGCAAGCGGATGGGGCATCGCCAGCGCTACACGCGCGTGAAGATCGAAGAGATAGTTGCCTAGAAAGGCGGGTATCGAGATATGGCTCACAAGAAGGGTGTAGGGAGCTCGCGCAACGGGCGGGACAGTAACCCGAAGATGCTCGGTGTCAAGCGCTTCGACGGCGAGGTCGTGCGCCCAGGCGCTATCATCGTTCGCCAGCGCGGCACGAAGATCCGGCCGGGCGAGAACGTCGGCCTCGGCCGAGACCACACGATCTTCTCGCTCGTGGACGGGCAGGTGAAGTTCTCCCACTTCTCGAAGTCGCAGAAGCAGGTAAGCGTCGTGCCACTGGCACAGTAGGTAGAGTCATGAAGCCGAACATTCATCCCCAGTACGTAGAGGCGAAGGTCACGTGCGCGTGCGGCAACAGCTGGACGACCCGCTCGACGCGCCCGAACATTCACGTGGACCTCTGCTCGAACTGCCACCCGTTCTACACTGGCGAGCAGCGCATCGTCGACACCGCCGGCCGGGTAGATCTGTTCAAGCGCCGCCTGGAGAAGCGCCAGGAGCGCGCTCCCAAGCAGAGGCAGGCCGCGCAGCAGGAACAGCAGACCCTGAGCGATCTGGCAGAGCAGCTTCCGGCAGAGGAGCCGGCACCGGCCGAGCAGTAGGCGCCGCACAGAGCAGCGTTCGTGCAAGGGGCGAGCCCGGGATGGGCTCGCCCCTTGCCGTTTCCTACCTGAAGCGCGCGTTCGTCGGCCCCCTGAGGACGGCGAGCACCTCCTCGGCCGTCACCACCGCGATGTCGCCCTCGATGCCGCGCTTCAGCGCCGCGAGCGCGTTGCCGAAGTGCAGCTCGCCGATTCCCAGCTCCCTCGCCGCCCTCACGTACCCCTCGCCCCCGAGGTAGGCATACAGGTAGCCCGCGGCGAAGGCGTCGCCCGAGCCGAAGCGCACGTTCCCCGACGAGGGGTAGCTCGGCGCGAACGACACCTTCCCGCCGCGCAGCTGCGCCGCGCCGTCCGCGCCGAGCGTGAGCACGATCGTCTTGTCGCCGAAGCGCGCCGCCATCTGCCGCAATACCTCCTCCGGAGCCCCGGCGAGGCCCCACAGCTCGGCCGCGTCCTCCCGCGTGCTGAACAGCAGCGACGACGCCCCGCACGCCTCCTCGAGCGCCAGCGCGGCCTCCCGTGCCGACCACAGCTTCGCCCGGTAGTTCAGGTCGAACGAGACCGGCACTCCGCGCTCGAGCGCCGAGTGTAGCAGGCGCTCGAAGGTCCGCCGCGCCCCCTGACCCAGCGCCGGGGTCACGCCGGTGAGGTGGAGCAGCCTCGCGCCCGCCAGGACCGAGAGATCAATCGAGGCAGGGTCGAGCTCGGCGCAGGCGGAGCGGGCGCGGTCGTAGTACACCGTCGTGCCGACGGGGTCGGGGCAGTTCTCCGCGTAGAATATCCCGAGGCGGCTCCACGAGCCGCCTCGCACGACGTGGGAGACGTCGACACCGTGGCCGCGAAGCTCCGCCACGATCCTCCTGCCCTGCGGGCTGTCCGGCAAGGCGGACAGCCAGGCGCACCGCATCCCCAGCCTGCTCAGGCAGGCGAGCGTGTTGGACTCCGTGCCCGCGACGTAGCTGTGCAGCACCGTGGCCTGCTCGAGCCGCACCCCCGGCGCCGGGCTGAGCCGGAGCATCGTCTCGCCGAAACTCACAACGTCGTACGGCATTCGCCCTCCTGATGATCGCCGCGCCCGGCCCCATTATCGGAGTGGATCGGAGCCGGTTCAAGACCTGGGCTCCGTGCACGCGCCGTGCTAAGATGAGCGGTATTCCCGGCTCTCTCAGCGTAGGCCAGGTCACAGCAGGATCGGAGGCAGGATGGGAGCTCTCGAAGGCAGGAAGGCGCTCGTCACCGGCTCGGGCATCGGCATCGGGCGCGGGATAGCGCTCGAGCTGGCCGCTCAGGGAGCCTCGGTCGTGCTGCACTACGCGCACAGCCGCGAGGGCGCGGAGGAGGCCGTCCGTGCTATACAGGAGTCCGGAGTCCGGGCGTGCGCGGTCGGCGCGGACCTGACGAGGGTCGAGGAGTGCCGGCGTCTCACGGCCGAGGCCGCGCGGTGGCTGGAGGGACTCGACGTGCTCGTGAACAACGCGGGCGTGACCCGCACCGCCAGCTTCCTGGAGACCTCGGAGGCGACTTACCAGGAGGTCATGGACCTGAACATGCGCAGCTACTTCTTCTGCGCTCAGGAGGCGGTGCGCCACATGCAGCGTCAGGGCGGCGGCGCGATCCTGAACATCACGTCGGTCCACGGCGCCAGCGGGTTCGCCGGGCACGCGGCCTACGCCGCGTCGAAGGGGGCGATCATCGCGTTCACCAGAGAGCTCGCGATCGAGCTGGCCCCGATGCACATCCGGGTGAACGCGATCGGTCCCGGAGTCGTGGAGGTGCCGCGGTACTTCGAGATCCGCGGGTACACGACCGAGTTCGGGAGCACGCTCGTGCCGTGGGGCAGGGTGGGCACGCCCGAGGACGTGGGCCGGGCCGCCGCGTTTCTCGTGTCCGACGCGGCCGACTTCATCACCGGACAGGTGCTGTTCGTGGACGGCGGCACGAACGCGCGCATGGGGCTCTGGTGGGAGCGGGAGTAGGGCTCAAGCGCGGAAGTACGCTGGCGACGCCCCGAGCCCCTCGCTGCCGCTCCGCGTCAACCCGGGGAGGGCACGTTCCCCTCCACCTCGATCTCGAGGTGCGTGTCAGGTCCGCGGCGTGGGCGTCTGCGGGCCGGAGAGCAGGGTGAGCTGACCGGTGGGCAGGTCGAACACGAACACCGCCCCTTGCTTCGACACGAGCGTGAACCTCAGACCGTTCACGCGGATCAGCTTCACCCCTCCGGCCTTGATCGGCGTCAGATAGCGCTGATCGGAGAGCAGATGTTCCCCCGAGTACCTGAACACCTCCACGAAGCCCTGCCGATCGTCGTAGCGCAGAGCCCCCGCTACGACATTGACCCACTTGCCGTCCACGCTGTCCTGCCACTGGTTCTCGACTATGATATCGGTGGGAAACATATAGCCCACTCCAACGTCTATGATCCCCCTCATCGGAGTCTGTGTGGGGTGGGGAGGCAGAGGTGTGGG
>CADDYR010000307.1 GCA_902810765.1 Chloroflexota bacterium | reverse complement strand
GTGCTCACCCGGCGCGCCCTCTGAGCGCCTCGAGCATCGGACGCAGCTTGGAGCGCGACTCCTCGTGCTCCGAGTCGGGGTCGGATTCGGCCACAATCCCGCAGCCCGCGAACAGCGCGGCCTCTCGGCCGCGCACGAGCGCCGACCTGATCGCGACCGCGAGCTCGCCGTCGCCGTCCGCGCCCATCCAGCCGACCGGACCCGAGTACCACCCGCGGTCCAGGCGCTCGTACCGTCGGATCAGGCGCAGAGCCTCCTCCCTGGGCGCACCTCCGACCGCGGGCGTGGGGTGGAGCTCGAGCGCGAGGTCGAGCGCCGTCTGATTGGGCCTCGCGAGCGCGCAGAGTGGCGTGTACAGGTGCTGCACGTTCGTGAGCTTCAGGATCGCCGGGCGCTCGGGAGCCTCGACGCGCTCGCAGCACCGGTCGAGGGCCTCGAGCAGCGAGCGCACCACGACCTCGTGCTCCCAGGCGTCCTTCCGGCTGCGGAGGAGGGCGTCCGCGAGCGCAGCGTCCTCGGCCTCGGTGCGACCACGTGACGCCGTGCCCGCGAGGCACGAGGCGAGCACCCGCCGTCCCGAGAGCGCCACCAGCCTCTCGGGAGTAGCTCCAAGGAAGGTGGCTCCGCAGCGGGTGACGGCGAACACGAAGCAGCCGGGGTAGCTCTCGCGCAGGTCGCGGAGCGCGGAGACCACGTCGAACCCATCAGGGGAGGTCAGGCTCACCGCACGGGCGAGCACCACCTTCTCGGCCGTGCCCCTCTGGATCTCGCGCACCACCTCGGCCACCGCGCACTTCCAGTCGGAGGAGTCGCCCGGCCGTGAGCTTGCAGCACTCCCGTCCTGCGGGGCGTCTGCCTCGGACCCGGCATCGCCGTGCCCCTCGGGCCATGCCACCCGGTTGAGGGTGAGCCAGGTGCCGTCGCCCGACCTCACAACGGCTCGCTCGGGGAGCACGAACCTGGCCCCCTCGAACCCCCGCCACAGCCCGGTCGGGCGAGCCTCGGGGTCGAACGGCAGGCCGCCGAACAGGAACGGCCCGGCCAGCGGGTAGGCGGCGTCCGGGACGGTCACCGCGCTCGAGACCACATCTTTCCAGCAGCGGGACAATCGCCGGACTTCGTCGCCGTCGCGGGCCGTGAGCTCGAGCGCGCACCCAGCTCCCGCGAGCGCCACCCCCTCCGAGCGGTGCTCCCAGTAGAAGCAGTCGTCGCCGCGCGCCAGGGCCGCGGCGTACAGGTCGAGCGGGTCGCGGAGCGCAATTCGCTCTGTGCGGCTCGCGAGTACGGGGCGTCCGGTAGAGGCCGCGCGCGCTCTCGCCGTGCTCAGCATCTCACCGAGATCGGCCAGTGGTGGCGCCTCCGCGGTCACTTCGTCCTCACCTCCGTCGTGTTGGGGTCGAGTCCCACGCTGCGTAGCAGGAAGGCTCTGAGCGCGGGGTACGAGCTCTCGAGGGGCTCGGGGGCATCGGAGAGCAACCAGGCTGTCACGACCTCGTTGAGGGCTCCGAACCAGGCGGTGGAGGCGAGGCGGGTGTCGAGCGAACCGATCACACCCTCGTCCACCGCCTCCTGGAGATGGAGCTCTATGAGGCGGGCGAACTCGGTGTGGGTCTCCATGATCTTGTCGCGGAACTCGTGCCCCGCTCCCAGGGTCTCGACGAGCAACAGACGCGACAGGGAGCGGTGGTGGCCGAACGTGCGCAGCACGGTGAGGAGGGCGGCGTCGAGCTTCTCGACCGGTCCGCTCTCGCGCGCTATGGCGTCCTCCACGCGCTGGCGGAGGAGCCCCGTGACCGAGTCGAGCAGCGCGACGAAGATCGCCTGCTTGCTCGGGAAGTGGAAGTACACCCCACCCTTCGACGTGCCGGACTCGGCGGCTATCTCGTCCATTGCGGCGTCGCGGTAGCCGCGGCGCGAGAACACATCGAGCGCGGCGTCGAGGATGCGCTGTCTTCGGCTGGTGGCCCTCTGCTGCTCCGTCCTCATCGTAACCGACTCATCAGTCGGTTTCAGTGTACCACGAGTCGCGGCTCGGGGCCAGGCTGTTCCTCAGCCCTCGCATCCGCACGAGACTTCCTGCGTATTCATATCCGAATCCGGGTGATGATACCAAGTCCGGGTGAAGGCTTGAGTATGTCATTCTGAGGCCCGAAGGGCCGAAGAATCTGTAGACACCCTTCGGGGCGGTCCCCTCACAGATCCTTCGCCTGCGGCTCAGGATGACAAAAGGGTAGAGGGCGCAGGATGACAAGGGTAGGTGGCTCAGGATGACGACGCCTGATGGCTCCAAACAGTGGAAGGGTAAGTGTTCACCCGGAATCGGTATGAGTCTGTCATTCCAAGTAGAGCCTGGCCCTTGGCCAACCTGAGAGGATGAAAATGGAGCACGACTCCCAGGACTTATCAGGGGGGCTGACTACTGGGGGGCAGGTACGTCCAGCATCTGTATGAGTTGCAGGCGAGGGTGTACCGGTGATCGAGCCGCCCACGCGGCGTACACCATGGCTCCCGCTGGCTCGCGTCATCCTGCCCGGGGCAACAGGGACGAGTCCAGCCGGCTACTCCTCGAGGGCTTCGAGGAAGCTCGCCAGCGCCGCCGCCACCGACTGCGGCCGGGAGAGCATCTCAAACACCTGGCCTGCGCACAGCTCATCTTCGCCAAGCTCTTCCGTCTCCAGGTTTCCGGAAAGGTCTTAGAGGCCGTCGGTGCGGATGCGCGCGATGGGTGGGTGCCGTCATCTGTCACCTGTCTCGAGGCGGCACCGGCCGCGCCAGGCTGGATACAGCTTCGGACCGTCCCTATAATATGGGTTGCGTATGCGAATCGCTTCCGGATATCGGGACGTGTACGGTCCTCGCATCGGCGCGGATAGTCTGGGCGCGGCGCGCGCCGCCGGGGGATGGAGGGGCGTATTGTGGATCATCCTGATGGGCTGGGGTTCGTAGCATACCGATGCTGACGGGTCTGTTGCGCGACCTCGCAGCTCTGATCGTGACTTTCTGCTTGACGGGTTGGCTGCTCGGGCTGGTGGTCATCCCCCGGGCCCTGGGAGTTACCCCCAGGGCCCTGCTCTCGCTGGCCCTGTCGGTGCCCGCGACGGTGCTGCTGGCCACGCCGGGGCTGATCCTCCATCGGCTCACCCCGCTGAGCTTCTCCGCCTGTCTCGCCGCGCTCGCGGCCCTGGCGGGGTGGACCAGCCACCGACGGGCGGGCGACGACTCGCGACGGGGCGGGCGGTTGGGCGTGAGGAAGTGCATCGCCGCCCTCGACCTCGAGGGCCTCGTCCTGTCCGCGCTCGCCGCTGCGGTCGGCTGGCTAGCGGTGATGGGTCCGCAGATAGCCACGCGGCGGCCCGACGGCCTGCCGCGGCAATCGACGGTGTGGTACTACTGGTGGCTGGTGGAGGAGACCATCCGCGACGGCGGCATACCGTCGACGATATCTGAGTGGGGCCAGCCCCGCCCGTTCCCTGTCGAATATGCGGTCACGACGGTGCACACAGCGGCGACAACGATGCTCGCGGGCGGACCGGGCGTGGATATACTCGAGCGCTACCGTCTGTTCGAGGTGGGCATCGCGATGATCGCGCTCTACGCCCTCTGGAGGCGCTGGGCGCCCGCCTGGTGGGCCTGGATGGCCTCCGTACTGTCGATGGCGACGATCCGACTCACGATAAAGTTCCTCGCGTACGTCCCGGAGGCGTTCGGCCTGATACTCGTGCTGTGGTCGGGCTGGCTGCTGGACGAGGCGTTCGAGCGGGGGTCGAAGCGCTGGGCGGCGCTCGCGGGGTCGTGTCGGCTTGCGCGTTCCTCGCCCACGCCGAGGTGTGGCTGCTCACCGCCCCGCTGTGGCTGGGCATAGCCCTCGGCAGGCTGCTGCCGTATGCGTGGTCTCTCATGCGAGACCCGGCGAAGGGGGCGGGGACGCTCGCGCGGCGACACCTGACCGGCGCCCCCCGCGCCGCGGCGGGGGTCGTCCTCG
>CADDYR010000306.1 GCA_902810765.1 Chloroflexota bacterium | reverse complement strand
TCACGACCGTGATCCTCCGCGCGCCCTGGACCACGTGGTTGTTCGTCAGTATGTGGCCGCTGTGATCGAACACGAACCCCGAGCCGGTCGCGGCGTTGCCGCTCGCGTACTGGGAGATGACCTCCACCACCGAGGGGCTCGCCCTCTTCACCACTTCGGGGACCGACAGCACTCGAGCGTTGCCGTCGTGCCTCGCCGTCCGGGTCGTGCCAGCCTTCGGATCAACGGCAGAGTGTGCCGCGAGCGGGCCGCAGCCACCCAGCGCAACGGCCACCAGCAGCACGAGCGCGCCCACCGTTCGCTTCATCCGGATCCCTTTCATCACGTGCTGTCACATCACACCTTCGATTATGGAGAACGCACATGAAACCAGGATTAAGCGACCGTGAAGAAGCGTTCACATCGCGGGCCGTGCTCAGGCTTCCGGGCGCAGGTCGAACCCCTCGAGGCTCTCGCCGAGGATGTGGTGGCAGAACCATCCCAGGTTCTGCTTCATGATCGCCCGGCACAGCCCTGGCTTGTCCGGGCCGTGGCGCATCTCCTTGAAGATCACCAGACGGGTCTCCACGCCCACGTCCCGAAGCCCCTGGTACAGCTCGTACGCGTTCGGCACAGGCACACGATGGTCCCGGTCCCCGTGCTGAATCAGCGTCGGGGTGCGAGCCGACCTGACGTACGTGATCGGCGAGGTCTTGCGGTAGACCTCCGGATCGTCCCAGGGTGTTCCGCCCAGGTACATGCGGGTGAACGGGTGGATATCGGTGTTGACGTAGTACGTCATCCAGTCGCTGATGCCGGCGCCGACCGATACGGCCCTGAAGCGGTCGCTGTAGGTCGTGCAGAACGCGGAGATGTATCCTCCCTGACTCCAGCCCATCACGCCGACCCGCTCGGGGTCCGCGAGGCCCCGCTCGACGAGCGCATCCACGCCCGAGATCACGTCGGCGTAGTCGCCCGTGCCGAGGTCGCGGTAGTTCAGCTTGCGGAAGCTCTCGCCATAGCCCGCGCTGCCCCGGTAGTTCGGCTCGAGCACGACGAAGCCCTTCTCGACGAACTGCTCGATCGGGTACAGCCTGCTGTCCGTGGGGACGGCGAGCGACGTGCCCGTGGGGCCGCCGTGCACGACCACGAGCAGGGGATGCCTCCTGCTCCGGTCAAGGTCGGGCGGCACCGAGAGCACGCCCTCGATCTCCGTGCCGTCCAGGCTCCTCCAGCGCACGACCTCCTTCCGGCTGGTCTTGTGCCGGGCGTAAGCCTCGTGCTCGGATGTCACGCGCCGACCGTCCAGGTACACCTCGAACGGCTCGGTCGCCGAAGCCTGCGTGTAGGCTATGTGCTCTCCGTCAGGCGTGATCGAGCACGCGAACACCGGGCGCCCCGCCTCCGCGAGGAGCTCCTCGACCTCGCCGGTCGGCCCGACGAGCGCGTGCACCGTGCTGATCCCGTTCTGCCACCAGGCGAGGACGCCCTTCTGAGTCCATCGCTCGGGAAACGTGCACTCGTCCACGTGCGCGAGGGGCTGGCGCGTCTCCCCGCTCTCCAGGTCCATGACCTCGAGAGCCTGGTTGTTGAACCACCGCCTCTCGTTCACGTACCGCGTATAGCACAAGTGGCGCCCGTCCGGCGAGAACCTGGGCGTGGCCCACCCCGGCTTCTCGACGCCCAGGTCGCGCACCTCACGTGCGGCGACGTCCAGGAGGTGCAACCGGGCGTTGTCCAGGTCCTCCAGGTTCGGCGTCGGCCACGCGAGCAGCGCGACCTGCCGACCGTCCGGCGAGACGTCGAAGGCGACGACGTGGAGCCGCTCGCCGTCCGTCAGGCGCTCGGCGTCGGGGTCCTCCCTCGGCCCCTCCTCGTCCTTCCGCTCGGGCTCGCGCACGTCCCGCGGCAGGGCGGCGCTCGCCTGCGTGCGCTCCAGCCCAGCCCTCAGGTCGAGGCGGTACAGGCAGTGACGCCTGTACTCCTCGTCCACGTACTCGAAGTCGCCGTAGGTCTCCTTGCGCTTCTTGAGACCCTCGTCCTCCGGCACAGCCGAGGCGAACAGGAAGCCCTGCCCGTCCGGCGTCCACGCGAACGAGGCCACGCCGTCGGGCGCGTGGGACACCTGCACGCCCTGCCCCTGCCCGTGCTCGTGGACGTGTATCTGCTGCTTGCGGTCGTCCCCGCTGCCCACAGGAGAGAGGTAGGCGATCCGATCGGAGCCCGGCGCCCAGCGCGGCGAGGAGCTCTCGGCCTCGTCCCGGGTGAGCTGGTACGTCTCGCATCGCTCCGCGTCGTGTATCCACACGTGCGAGCGGAACTCGTTCGCGTCCCAGTCCGCCGTGCGCCTGACGAACGCCACCTTCGCGCCGTCGTCACTGATCGCCACCTCCCCCAGGTCCGGCAGCGCCACCACTTCCTCTATGGTCATGTATCGGTCAGCCGTCATCGTGAGCTTTCCTTTCGTTCCGAACCGGCGACCGCCAGTATACCCCGCCCTCCCCCTCGCCGGTGCTATCCTGTGAGTCAGGACCAGCGAGGGGGAGGGAAAGTGTCGGAAGTGCGGGTCGCGTTCAGAGGCAGCCTCGACGACTTCGTACCACCGGAGATGCGGGACAGGTGGTTCGCCTGGCCGCTCGACCGTCGCACGTCCATCAAGGACCTTCTGGAGTCGCTCGGGCCTCCGCACACGGAGATCGGCGCCATCGTGGTGAACGGGCGATCCGTCGGCTTCGAGTACATCGTGCGCGAGGGCGACCGGATCGAGGTCCTGCCCGCGTCGGACGGCGGAGAGGCAGAGGCTCTGCTCCGGCCGCCGCTCCCCCTCCCGCCCTCGTTCGTGCTCGACACCCACCTCGGCAAGCTCGTGACGTACCTGCGCCTGCTCGGATTCGACGCGGTGTACGAGCGGAACGCGGACGACGATCAGCTCGCGCTCGTCTCGGCGCACGAGGGGAGGGTCCTGCTCACCCGCGACCGCGGGCTGCTCAAGCGCGGCATCGTGACGTACGGCTACTACGTCCGGGAGCAGGACCCCGAGCGGCAGACGGCGGAGGTGCTTCGCCGCTACCGGCTCGCGGGGCACGTCACGCCGTTCCGCAGGTGCGCGCGCTGCAACACGCCGACGGTGCCCGTGAGGAAGGAAGACGTCCTCGACCGCCTCGAGCCGAAGACGAGGCTGTACTACGATGAGTTCCGGGAATGTCCGAGGTGCGCCGGCATCTACTGGAAGGGCTCGCACTACGACCGGATGCTCGACCTGATCGGGCGACTGACCGGCGACGCTTAGCCGTGCAATGGGGCTCCCGCGCGGAGGATATTGGGGTGTATACTCGTGGTCTCAGCTGCCCGAACCTGTTGCGTTGATGTCTGGAGAGGGATCGCGTGTCGGAAGCGAGCACCGACAAGGGCACGCAGACGCCGTGGCGCAGAGGAGTCGAGACCGCCCGGCTCGTCGCGCTCGCCGTGGGCCTGACCTGGCGCACGAGCTCCCGCCTGCTGCTCGGTATCCTCGCGCTCGTGGCCGTCCAGTCACTGCTGCCCATACTCCAGCTAGTGCTCTCGAAGGCGATGGTCGACCGCGTGGCGATGGACTTCCACCTTGGAGGGCAATCGAGCGCGCTCGCGGCTCATCTGCCCCTCCTCGCCTGGATCGCGCTCACCGCGGACCGTGCTCGCCCTTGCCCACTCGTCCGTGCTGTACTTCCGAGGGCTCTTCCACTTCCTCGACACCTCCCGTCCGACGATCTCGATAGCCGAGGGAGGGCTTGAGGCATCGGGGGATATGGGGCTGGAGGCAACAGAGCTCTCCTTCTCCTACCCCGAGAGCCGGAGCTGTGCCCTCTCCCGTGTCTCCTGCTCCCTGCCCCCTCACACCCTCACCGCCCTCGTCGGCCCCAACGGCTCGGGCAAGAGCACCATCGTGAAGCTCATCACCAGGATGTACGACCCCAAAGAGGGGGAGATACTCCTAGATGGCGCCCCCATCCCTTGCTACGACCTCGACAGCCTGAGGTCACGCACCTCCACCCTCTACCAGGAC
>CADDYR010000305.1 GCA_902810765.1 Chloroflexota bacterium | reverse complement strand
ACGTCGCCCGGCACCCGCAACCCGGCATCGTCGAGTGCCCCCAGCACCCCTATCGTGATCAGGTTGTTCATGCAGAAGACGGCCGTCGGCGGCTCGGGCAGCTCGAGCAGGTCCGCCATCGCCGCCGCGGCGGAGGCGGCGTCCGAGGCGTCGAGCCGGTAGATCGGCTCGAGCCCCGCCTCGCGCAGCGCGTCTAGGTACCCTTCCAGCCGCTCCCGAAGGGTGTACAGCCTCCGCCCCGCGCCGATGAACGCGATCCTCCGGTGCCCGTGCTGTATGAGGTGATCGGTCGCCTCCCGGGCGCCCGCGCGGTTCTCCACCACGACCGAGTCTACCTCCAGGCCCTCCACGGGTCTGTCCAGGGAAACGACGGAGAGCCCGGCGGCCAGCTCACGAGCCAGGTATGCGTGCCCATCCGCTGCGGGGACCAGCAGCAGGCCGTCGAGCCGTCGGCGGAACAGCAGCTCCACGTACTGACGCTCGGTCTCTATGTCCTCGTCGGAGGCGCACAGTACCACCGAGTAGCCCGAGCGGCGCGCCGCTCCTTCCACCGCCTTCGCGCACACCGCATAGAAGGGGTTGGAGATGTCCGCGATCATCAGCCCGATCATCCTGGAGCGCCGGCCCTTCAGGCTCCGGGCCAGCTCGTTGGGGCGGTACCCCAGCCGCTCTATCGACTCCCGCACGCGCGCCCTGGTGCCCGGGCTGACGTTGGGCTCTCCGTTTATGACCCGCGACACGGTCTTGATGGAGACGTTCGCATCCCTCGCGACATCGTGCAGAGTGGCCTGATGCTTCACCGTGTCCGTACCGTGCCCGAAAGAGTGATCGCCGAGGAGCGTGAGAGCCTCTCTCCCGAGATCCCAGTGACCGCAGGCGCGGCTGTACACGTGACGTCCAGGCTGCGCTGGGGGCCCGAGCTCTCTGCCCGGCGTGGCACCTACATTCTAGTGCAGAAGCTCGCTGTGCGGAAGCGCCGCCCCCGGCCCACAGCACGAGCTCGAACGCGCGCACCCCCTGGTCGGTGTGCTCGTCCCGGCCACTGTACACATCGGGGTCCTCGCCCATCCACGCCATCTTCGGGCTCCTCAGCAGCGTCCACTGCCAGCACGATCCGTCCAGGCTCAGGCTGTAGGCATCCTGAGTCGCTCGAACAGGTCGGGGTCGAGGCGCTCCACCCAGCGGCAGAACCGCGCCTCTCCACGGGTGAAGACGAACTCGGGATACTCGTCGCACCGGTCCGCCGCCGAGCGGAACGTGGCCAGGGCCTCACCCACTCCGGACTGTCAGGGCCAGAGCCATATGGGGCTATGTGCGCGTTGCTGATCATGGGGACGACCATTCGGAGCACCTCCCGGTCCCTGCTGCAGGCCAGCGACAATTCCCGGCAGGAGCCGGTGTTGACAACGTTAGTATGGTGTCCGCTCCTCGGGAGCGGGCGAACATCGAGGTGGCGGACTTCGGGCTGGGCGACCTCGGGCGCACCAGATTGGAGCTCGTGACCTACGTTAACACCGAGCGGGTCTGCGCGAAGGAGCTTGTGTTGTTCCCCCGCCAGACCTGCCCGGAGCACAGACACCCGCCCGTTGCCGGAGGGCCGGGCAAGGAGCGGACCTTCCGGTGCCGCAGGGAAACGGTCTACCTGCACATCGAGGGGGAGCCGACCGCCGAGCCGAGGGCCAGGCCGACGGCCGGCAGAGAGTCCGCGTACACCGTGTGGCACGAGATCGAGCTGCACCCGGGCGAGCAGCACACCATCCCCCCGACACCCTCCACTGGTTCCAGGCAGGGCCCGAGGGGGCGGTGGTCTCCGAGTTCTCCACGCGGAGCCGCGATGAAGCAGCCATATCCGGAGGAGTTCAAGGCGGAGGCAGTGCGGTTGGCACGGACGTTCGGCAAACCGATAGGAGATAGCCAGGGAGCTGGGAGTATCATTCGAGAGCCTGAGGCATATGGATAGAGCAAGCGGAGATCAATACGGGGGAGCGGCTGTGGCTCAATGTGCTCTTGGAGCTGTACGACGAGTCGGGCCAGCTCCGTCGCCCGCTGGCCTAAGACACGACGGGGCTGACGATTGGGTGGGATGTGCGCAACCCCGAGATTGCACGGTTCGTGGAGGGCATCGCCAGACGGCCGACGGGGGCGGTGAAGAACGTCCCCGAGACCTCATCGTCACAGGGCAGGAGCGGGGCTATTCGATAGAACAGCTTGTCCAGGGCGTGCCGAGCGAATGGATCCGCCTGCTCTCGCGCACGTACACCTGCTTGGTTCACCCCCGCGTGCGCGGGGATAATGCGGGCACGCTCTCCGACGGCTTGCCACTCAGAGACCTGCTCGATGACCTGCCGGCAGGGGCAGCGCAGCGGGTAGAGGACGGGCTGGTGAAGTCCCTGGCACTGGGGTGGAACCCGAACAGGGCGGCGCGCGAGATGGCCGACGGGCTCGATCTGGGCAGGTACAGGGCGCTCACCATAGCGCGCACCGAGGTGTTACGCTCGCTCCGGGGTACTGCGCTCCAGACGTACAGGGGGAACTCCGACATCATCTCGGGATGGGTGGGTGTGGCCGCACACGGTTCGAGGACCTGCATAGTGTTGGATGGGAAGGTGTACGGGCTGGATGAAGACCCTGACTTCCACGTGAACGACAGGTGCACGCTGCGGCCGAGACTTCGCCACGAAGAGCAGCCGGATAGGCAGACCGGTGAGGAGTGGTTCCGACAGCGGTCGGAGGCGGTCCAGAGGCAGATGATGGGGCCGCTCGCGTTCGATGCGTGGAAGCGCGGCGAGATCGAGCTTGCCGATATGGTGAGGATAGTCCACGATGACCGATGGGGCGATAGCGCGGTAGTGAAGGGGCTTAGCTCTATCCTGGGTACCGGTAAAGTACGAGGTGTATAGAGACACGCGCAGGATCGACTCGATCCAAGCGGGCCGGCGGCTGAGTCTGATCGTTTCGGAGCGCCCCTTGAGGCTCGTATCGCTCGACGACGCTCCCACTCAGAAGTGGCTAGGTCTGGACGGTCGGATCAACTTCTCGAAGCAATACCCCGTCACGCAGCGGTGGGGTCTCGCGCTCCATACCCGGCAGCCCGAGGCCGACGGTATCCGGTATCTCTCTCGGCACGCGGCCGAGCAGCGCAACTACTGCCTCTTCCTCGACCGCTGTGGATCGGACCTGAGAGCCGAGCTGCAGGGGATGCTTGGGGCACTCCGGGCAGTAGCCCTCTTCGCCGCGGACAAGTACAGCCTGCTCTCGGATCTGTAGCCCTTACATAGTGAGGCCGAGCCGGGAACTGGACATGTAAGCGCCTCCTCTCGAACGATCTGCCCGAGACGCTTGGCAGCGACTACCAATGGCGACCTCAAGAACCGGTAATCAGATCACTGCGCTTCTCGATCAGCCCCAACCGCACGAGTCGAGCAGCTATCGCCCGGAGACCACGCTCGAGCGTGGCAGCAATCTCCTCGGCGGGTGTACCCGACTCGAACAGGTCAGTCAGCCGCACATCCTCGGCGTCCGTCCACGGCTCGTATGCCCGCGGATACACCTTTCGCGCCTCCACGACCCACGGGGCTGTCTCCCGGTTGGCTGGCTGGCGGAGAGTGCCAGAAGCATTGAATCTACGAAGCCTGCGTTGCGCCCTCCCTTCCAGCTGCCTGACTCGCTCGCGGCTGATACCTAGCTGCTGCCCGATCTCATCGAGCGTGTGCCTCTTGCCATCAACGAGGCCCAGGCGCGCTCGCATGATAACTAACTCGCGCTCCGGCAGTGCTTTGGATAACGTCTCCTCAGTCCACGTAACCGCATCAGATTCCGACGTCTCCAGGCCCAGGGCTTCGGCAGCGGCGTTGAATATGTCCAAGTAGGTACAGTCCTGCACGCTCGTAAGTATCTGGTCGTACGAGCGGCCGCCTGCAATTAGCGTAAGTATGGCTCGGGACTTGTCGCTCAACCTCTTCGTCACAATACCCTCAAGAACGTTCTACGCAGCATATTGGGGTAGAGCATCTAGGGTGTGTCTGATGAATGTGCTCTCGTTAGTATACTGTCGCGTTGACGGTAACGAGGGAGGCCATGCCTGGACGAGGAGAGCTCACAGACGAGGCTTGGGAGCAGATAGGGCCACTACTGCCCA
>CADDYR010000304.1 GCA_902810765.1 Chloroflexota bacterium | reverse complement strand
CACGAAGGGGCCGGTGATCCTGTCCGGGCTGCTGCTGATCGGGGTGAGCATGGGTGCGCTGGCCCTGTTCGCCAACCTCTGGTTCGCGGTGGTGATGATGTGCATCGCGGGCATCGGCAACATGCTGACTTTCATCCCGAGCATCACGCTCGTGCAGGAGCTGGTGGATCGGGAGTTCCTCGGGCGCGTGTTCGGCCTGCGCACGCTGCTGGTGTCCCTGGCCACGATCGTCGCGAACGCGGTCGCGGGGGCGGCGGCCCAGGCTTACGGCACACAGCCAGTGTTGGGGGTGATGGGCGGACTCCTGGCGCTCATCGCCCTGCTCGCGTACCTGGTGCCGAGCGCGCGCAACGCGGACTGACGTGCGACGGGAGCTCTAGCCGTGGTCGGTGGCATGGGCCCGCCTCACCCGCGTCGTGATATGGATTCCGGGTGAAGACCTGCCGGTTGTCGCCCTGGTGCCCCGCCCACGCCCGTCGTCCTGAGCCCCCCGCGGAGCGCTTCGACAGGGATGAAAGTCCACGAAGAAGCGTGAGAGGGCATATCGCCCGCCCCTCAGTGTGCCCCCTCCTTCCTCAGGACGGACGGAACGGTCTTCAGGCACATCGCGACGTCGGTCCGCAGGCTGTAGTCCTCGGCATAGCGCGCCTCCAGATGGGTGCGCTCCTCGTAGCCGATGTTCGAGCGCCCGGCGACCTGCCAGGGGCCGGTGATCCCCGGCTTGACCGTCATCGTCCGAAGCACGTCCTCCTTCGTGTGGGGGAAGCGCTCGACCTGTCCCACGATCTCGAACGGGTAGCGGGGCCGGGGGCCCACGATGCTCATCTCGCCGTGTAGTACGTTCAGGAAGTTCGGCAGCTCGTCTATGCTCGTCTTGCGTATGAACCTGCCGATTCTGGTGAGACGAGGATCGTCGTCCAGCAGCTTGAAGTTGTTCTTCTTGTACTTCTCCCACAGCTCCGGGTTGTTCACGAGCAGCATGTGGGCGTTCTGCACCATCCCCCGGAACTTGTACATCCTGAACTCGATCCCGCCCCGCCCCGCGCGCTTCGGCGTGTCGGCAATGATCGGGCCGGGAGACTCGAGCTTGATGAGGACGGCCACCGCCAGGAGGAGGGGCGAGAAGATGATGAGGGCCAGGAGCGACACGACTATGTCGAATGCGCGCTTCGCCGTCCGCCTCAGGCTCCACTGCTGGCTGCGATACCACATCGCCTGCACCTCGGGTGAGGCGTCGTACAGCCACTCGGCCAGCTTCTCCTTGAGGATGCGCTGATGCTGCTCCTGCTCCTCGTCGTCCGGCTCGGGCTCGAGCACTCGCATGTCGAGCACTCGCAGCGAGTACCTGTAGCCCGAGACGAGCGCGAGCGTCAGCCCCCACTCGTACACGAGCACCAGGCGGGGAAAGACCTCGATGGGCGAGCTCAGGCTCTGGAAGAGCAGGATGAGCGTCGCCACGACGGAGCCCGTCGTCACGGCCGAGAGCACCGCGACGAACTCGCGCAGCGCGGCCCTGGCCCAGATGAGCCTGTACAGACCGAAGAGCGCGAACAGCCCCACGCGCAGCACCAGGAACGGGATCAGGTAGTCGAGGTAGCCTGGCAGCTCGTTGCCCAGGTACTTGAACGGGATCCTCACCGCGAAGCTCAACAGGAACGCGGCCATCACCGCGAGCAGGTCGAGCAGCAGTAGTCCCGTTCGGCCGATCCTCATCACTCACTCCAGATATTCGGAAATGCTTGCCGCAGGCCCTGGCCGATCCTCCCGGCCTCCGCCGCGCCCGTGTGCTCTCGCGCGAAGGCCAGCGCGCCCGCGGATAGCCGCCTCCTGAGCCCCGCGTCCCGGATCACCCGGCGGATCGCCTCGCCGAGCGCCCCGGCGTCCCCCGGACGTACCAGCAGGCCGCTCTCGCCGTCGCACACCACGTCGGGCACGCCGCCCACCCGGGATGCGACTACCGGCAGCCCGCGGGCCATGGCCTCCAGGAGCACCTTCGGAACCCCCTCCGAGAGGCTCGGAAACACGAACACGTCGGCCTCCTCGAAGTACCGGTCCAGCTCGGGTCCAGGGGCGACGTAGCCCTCGAGCGACACCGAGCTCCCGAGCCCGAGGCGCGCGACCTCCCTCTCCAGCTCCTGTCGCTGCTCGCCCGAGCCGACGATGTGCAGGCGAACCTCGATGCCCGAATCCAGCAGGGCCCGCACTGCGCCCAGCAGATAGAGCAGCCCCTTCACGGGGCGCAGCTGGCCTGCCCAGAGCAGCCTCAACGGGGAGTGCAGCCTGGCCCTCCACCCCTTCGCGACCTGCGTATCCAGCACGAGGCTCGCCATCGCCGGCTGGCTGTAGCGGGCGCGGAGCGCGTGCCGCCTCAGGTTGCTCCCCACATACAGCACCACGGCGCCTCGCGAGGCCACACCGATCAGCTTATCCAGATACCAGGCAGTTCGCAACGCGACCCGGTTCCGGGCGCCCCCCGCCCCGTACTTGGCCCTCGCGACCTCGAGGATGTCGCCCCGATGGTAGAGCAGGTACGGGGTGTGCGCGAGCCGGGCTATCGCGGCCGAAAGAGGCTGAAGCGGGTGCGGGCCGTTCAGCCACGCCAGGTCCGCGCGCCTCATTCCCCTGTACACCTCCCCAGCTATCTTAATCCCGTCGAGCGGAAAGCGTTTCAGGAACCCCTCGATGGTCCTGGAGGGGGGGAGCGGCCGGTAGGTGATGCACGGCCCCTCGATGCTGAATCCCTGGGCATCCGAGGACGGGTGGACCGGAGCACAGACCTCGATGTGCCCGGCGAACGCGAGCAGCTCAGGCACGAAGCGCATGAAGGAGCTGGTCGTGTGCACCCTGCCGTCGCGGTAGAAGTGATAGTCGCTGGTCACGAGGAGTAAGCGCGGTATCCTGGTGCACGTCCGCGTCCTGTCCCCGGTCGCCACGATGGCTTACTCCTCGCTCCGGTACACTGCCGCGGCCTGCCGCCTCAGCCCCTGGAGCAGACCGATCAGGAAGCCCAGGTTGGCCCAGCAGAAGCTGAACGGCGCGGAGAGCAGCCGCAGGTTGATGCCTCGAAGCTCGAGAAGGAGCCCCGCGACCGCGCTGAGGTAGAAGCCGAGCTGCCCGGCGAGCGTCAGCCTGAAGAGCCCGGGACGCAGGAGCGCCAAGTTCGACGCGAATGCGGTGATCATGAACACGGGCGTGAGCCACCTGAGCAGCTTGTGCGAGATCAGCGCGACGGAAACGCCGGGGTGCCTGAGCACGCCCGTCAGGACCTCGCTGCCGCCCCAGCCCTGCATGTTCCGCGAGGTCATCCTGATCCTCGCCCGCAGCTCGCCCCCGACGGACCGCACCATCTGCTCGTACGCGATAGCCTCGGGCTCGTGCACGATCCTGTAGCCCTTCTCCACGCACAGCTTCGAGAGCATGCCGTCGCCGGGCTGGTTCGGAAGGAGCGGCTCCGCGATGCACCTGCGGAACGACATTATGGCTCCGCTCACGTGCGAGAGGACTCCGAGCCGACTCTCGGCTCGACGCAGGAACATCTCGAAGCGCCAGTAGATCCCCTGGTTTTGCGCCAGCCCGCTCGCGTCCTCGTTCACCATCCGGAACTCGCCCTCGACCATGCCCACCCTCGGGTCGGAGTAGTGCCTGACGATCTTCTTGAGGTAGTCCGGCTCGTACATGGTGTCCGCGTCCGAGTGGACGAGCACCTCGCCCCTCGCGAGCGCGACCGAGTCGTTGAAGGCGGCGGTGGTGCCGCCGCGCTCCGGGCGGGCGTACAGCTCGACCCCCTGGTCCGAGTACCTCCGGACGATCTCGTTCGTCCGGTCCGTCGAGCCGTCGGAGGTGATGAGTATCTGCAGCCTGTCGCGCGGGTAGTCGAGCGAGAGGAAGTTCTGTACCTTGCGCTCGATCACGCCCTCCTCGTTGAAGGCGCAGGTGAACGCGGTGACGGTAGGCCATTCTTCGGGCTCGGGGGGCGGAGCGGCGGGCCGGCGGGCGGAGAGGAGCTTGAGCGCCAGAGGGTAGCCGATCCACGTGTAGCACAGGACGGCCACGGAGCCACCGAACACGATCCTCGCCAGCGTCCGAACCAACCTCAGCCCTCCCCAGTCCTCTCGATGCGGCGGGCCGGAACGCCCACGACCGTCTCCCCCGGGGGGACGTCCCTCAGC
>CADDYR010000303.1 GCA_902810765.1 Chloroflexota bacterium | reverse complement strand
CGTATCTGGGCAGGGAGTTCGGGGGGAGGGACCTCTCGGGAGGAGAGTGGCAGAGGGTGGCTTTGGCACGAGCCTTCTTTCGGCAGGGGGACCTATTGGTCCTGGACGAGCCTACTGCGGCGCTCGATCCGATGGCCGAGCTGAGGCTGTTTGAGAGGTTCAGCGAGCTCTCGGAGGGGAGGACGGCGCTGATGATCTCCCACAGATTGGGGATGGCGAGGCTTGCGGACAGGGTGTTGGTGCTTGAGGGGGGCAGGGTGGTGGAGGAGGGCAGCCACGAGGAGCTGATGGCGGAGGGAGGCTTGTACCGGAGGATGTTCGAGTCCCAGGCACAGTGGTACAGGTAGGACGAGGGCTGCCCTGAGCACAGGAGCGGGGTGGTGCGGGGATTGCCATCCTCTTAGGGAGCTCGAGCAGATAGCGCAACGTTGACACCACATCGGGGCGCTTCTATAATTCCGCCAGCATCCGTTCACCACCGGACGCCTTCGGCATCCCTGGCACCCTTCGGCCGTGGTTTTTTAACCTCTGCGCGCTCCTCAAAGGAGCAGATACGCCACCCCGTGCCGGCCCGCGCGGCGGAGGTAGGGGGTTCGGAGGACGACGTGGCAAGCAATGCTGTCCTGGAGGTTTCGCCCGGTAGGTCCCGACCCTCGTGGCTGGCTGCGTCCGGGCTGGCCGTACCGATTATCGCCTGGGCTGCTGCGGACCTCCGCCTGGAGGAGAGCCCTTCGGCCGTCCTAGCGTCTGTGCCCGCCCAGGCTATCGAGACCGCGTCCGCCACCGCGGGGTTCTTCGGAGCCCTGGCGATCTTCCTGATCCACTCGGTCCGGCTTGGAAACAGAGCGCCTTGGCTGGCATCAGGGCTGGCGATGCTCAGCCTCGCCCAGCTGATCCTCGGGCACCCCGTTTCTGCACCCGGCAGCCTGCCGTACGTCTGGCTGGCCGCGCAGACCGCCGCGGGTCTGATGTTCGCCGTGGCCCTATTTCCAAAGGAGCCACCAGGGCTGTCCTGGCGAAGCGGGCTGCTCGTGCTTCTCGCCTCGATCCTGCCCGGTCTGTTAGCGAGCGGCGCGTTCGGACTCGTCCTCACTGCTCTGCCACCAGACCCGCCTTCGAGTGCTACGATGCCACACGACCTGCAGGAGTGGCTTCTGACGTCGCTTCCGCTGATCCTGGCGATCCCCGGCGTGTGGGGTGCCCTCCGATGGAGGGGCGACGACACACCGGCAGCCGGCACGTGGCTGGCCGGGGCCATGGTGTTGTTTGCCGGGTCGCATCTGCACGACCTGTTTCACCCGACGATACACAGCTCCACGCTTGTCGCATCGGACCTGCTTCGCCTACTATTCACCACGGTGATGGCGGCGGGCGGCCTCCTGACGCTGCGCGATCCCCTGTCGAGACCGGCCGGCGTGCTCCCGCGGGACTGCGAGCTGGCGCGGGCCAGGGCCGACTTCATCGCGATGGTGGCGCACGAGCTCGGAGCACCCCTCGCCACGATTCGAGGCGCGGCGGACCTCGTTCTAAACGGCGGCCTTGACGAGCGAACGGCGCAGGACGCGCTGCGGATGGTGACGAGAGAGACCGAGCTGGTGGGCGTCCTGCTCGACGACGTGCAGACGGCCGCGGCGCTGGGGAGGGTCCGGTTCGAGGTTCGCCTGCGTCCTATCAGGCTCGATGGTCTCCTCGCGGATGCAGTCGCCTTCTCGAGCGCGCTGCCTGGCGACCATCCCCTCGTCGTCTCGTCGAGCTGCGGCGCGGCGTGTGTCCGGGCGGACCCGGAGCGTGTTCGGCAGGTGTTGCGCAACCTGCTCGTCAACGCTTCCAGATACGCCCCAGCCGGCACACCCATCTGTCTGCGAGCGCGGCACGAGGCCGAGCGCATGTGCATCGAGGTGGCCGACGCCGGCGCGGGGATTCACGCGGACGACCTGGAGCACATCTTCGAGATATTCGGGCGCGGGCGAAACGCAGGCTCGCGGACCACGGGAGCGTTCGGGCTTGGCCTGTACGTGTCGCGCTGCATACTGCAGCTTCACGGGTCGGACCTGACCGTGAGGTGTGATCCATCGTCCGGAACGACGTTCGCGTTCGATCTGGAGGTGGTGCGGTGCTCGGAATAGCCCTCGTCGAGGACCACACCTCGTTCCGGGAGCTGCTCAAGCTCGCCCTCGAGCGCGATCCTGAGCTTCGAGTGGTCGCACAGGCTGGCTCGTTGGCCGAAGCACGAGCGCTGCGTGAGGGGTTCGACCTCGCGATCGTCGACATCTCGCTGCTGGACGGGAGCGCCATCGGGCTGGTGCGCGAGCTGTCACGCGCGGGCAGGGTGCTCGTGTTGACGGCTTCGACCGACCGCATGGAGCACGCGAGGGTTGTCGAGGCGGGCGCAGGCGGCGTGCTGACGAAGTTCGCACACATGGACGAGATCTGCGCTGCCGTGCACAGGCTGTCCCGCGGAGAGAGCCTGCTGGGGGCGACCGAGAAGGGCGATCTACTGAGGCTCGCCGGCGAGGCAAGGGAGCGGGAGCATCACGTGGAGAAGACGCTCGCGAGCCTTACGCGACGCGAGCGAGAGGTGCTGAGTTTGCTGGCTGAGGGTCTGAGCGACCGCGAGATCTCCGAGCACCTCTGCATCGGCAGGGACACGGTCCATACCCACGTGTCCAGCGTCCTCTCGAAGCTGGGCGTCCATTCCCGCCTGCAGGCGGTTCTCTTGGTCACTGCCCGCAGAAACCGTCTGTGAGTTGCGAACGTGTGGACCAGCGGCCCCATCTGCGCCGTTTGAGGCGGCGCCTGATCCATCATGTAGACACGCAGCGATCCGCTAACGGATAGAGCTGTCCGAGTTACGAGCCGAACTCACCTATTTTGGCGATGCAACTCCCGAGCAACTCAGATTAGTATTCGAGTGACGATCTATGCCGGGGTCCGGCAGCTCTCAGCTAGACCATGTCGTGGAAAGAGCGACGCTTGCTGGGGCCGCTAACCTTGATCCGAAAGATAAAAGTATATTTCTGCCGTCTGGTTGGACTTGCTATGGCACTTGCGCTGCTGCTCGCGGCAGCGTCTCCGCGAGCGCTCGCGCAGGGCAGCGCTGATGTCACCGTGACGTTCGAGCTCACCTTGTACGGCGATGTGCCGGAGGGAGACGCGTTCGGGGTCAGCTACGGCTTCCGAACACAGGGTGGCAGCGCCGCAGAATCCATAGTGGTCTTCTGTGGCTATGGTGCCAAGGTAGAGTGCGAAGGCAACGGGACGGCATACCGCCATAGCACTGTCACGAACAACCCCGAGCTCAGCTTTGGATTCTTCAGACGATCGGGCGGCCAGGGGGAAAACATAGTCAGGGCCCAGGAGACAGTCACGAAGGACATGACCTTCCAGGGCTATTACGACTATCGCACGGGTACTGGTGGCTTTGGCACCGGTCCGGGAAAGGTGAGCGTACCACAGCAGATGCCCGGCACCGGTGGAGGAGGCTCTGCGCACTCAGCCGGTC
The DNA here is from genome assembly GCA_902810765.1 of Chloroflexota bacterium. Lineage (GTDB taxonomy): Bacteria > Chloroflexota > Chloroflexia > Thermobaculales > Thermobaculaceae > CADDYR01. The sequence goes on along the minus strand of CADDYR010000303.1, from coordinate 671 downwards.
GGGCGGCTGTGATGATAGCACTCCTCGTAACGGAGAACATGTCGCTAAGACACCGCTAGACCTGGCAGGACAGGCGGCGCAGGCGCCCTCGGACCCGCGCTGCCGAACGTCATCGGCGAGCGGTGTTGCCAAGGGGGACATCGAGGAAATGCCACGCTTGCTCATCACGCTAGCGATCGTGCTCGCTCTGCTGACGGCTGAGCCTGCAATGGCCCAATCTAACGAGCCGGGGGCGGTAAATCCCACTCCTGCTTCCTTCGAGCGGACTGGATCCCCTCCTGCTACCTTAGAGCTGACCATTTACGGAGATGCTCCACCCCACGACGGGTTCCTGGTGAATGTCGCCTACGTACAGGGCGGAGGCAACGAGCTGCCGGAGGAATTCTACTGTGGCTTCGAGGGCACTCCGGCGTGCAGTGGAGATGGGACCGTTTACCGTTTTAGCGGCAATCTGGTCAAGACGTTCGGGTTTGCGTTCAGCAGGGTGTCCGGGGGCAAGGGACACATCTTCGCTCACGGGACCAGCGTGCCCGGCTCGTTCGTCCGTGCCTACTACGACTATCGCACTGGTCGGGGTGGGCTCGGCAAGGGTCCGGGCGACCAGCCGGGAATGCCCGGGACGGGCGGGGGCGGTACGGCCGCGGGCTGGTCGTGGAGTCTGCCTCTGTCGG
>CADDYR010000302.1 GCA_902810765.1 Chloroflexota bacterium | reverse complement strand
GGTAGAGGGCGCGAGTCAGCCTCGCCCTCTCCGGGGATGCGCTCCTCGGCTCCGGCTGCCTCCTGCGACGATACACCCCGTTCCCGCTCCTTCGATCCTCGCCCGCCCAGCCATTATACGGGCCCGACGCTGTGACACGGCCGCTCGTTCAACTGCAACTACTTGCACTTAACGCGCCGTGCGGCTATAGTTGGGGTGAGTTCCATTTAGGAAGGAGCCCGGACGTGGCAGAAGCGATCACGGCGGAGAGGGCCGCGAGGAGCCTGCAGGACCTCGGCTACAGGCTTACGCCGCAGAGGATGATGATCCTCGAGGCGGTGCTGGAGAGCGAGGATCACGTGACGGCCGAGGAGCTGTACGAGCAGGTGCGCAAGAAGTACCCGCACATAAGCTTCTCGACGGTGTACAGGACGATGGAGCTGCTCCGGGAGTCCGGATTCGTGACCCAGACCGACCTCGGAGGGGGCAGGGTCCAGTACCACCCCGTCGACAAGGCGACCCACCATCACCTCATCTGCCAGGTGTGCGGCTCGGTGGACGAGGTGGATCAGGACGTCTTCTCAGGGCTGCAGAGGGAGCTGCGGGAGAGGTACAACTTCGACGCCACGCTCACGCACTTCGCGATCTTCGGCAGGTGCGGCCGCTGCCGGGACTAGCAGCCTGTGCCCGCTGCCCGCCGTGGCGCGCAGGTGAGAGCGTTCGCATTTGAACGGACTACCGGATGAAGACGCTGCCCGCGAACGCCGCGGCGTCCCTGATGCGCTCCCGATGGATCTCCGCCAGCGGCTTCGGCAGCGCGTCGGGATGGAAGAAGCCCCACTCGGTCACCTCCGAGGTGGCGTGCGGCTCCCCGTACATCCGCTCGCACAGGAACGCCAGGCTCACCACCTGGTACTTCCTGGCCCCTCCCTCGTACGAGATGATCACGTTGGGGTCCGAGTACACCCCCACCAGGTTGACGGGCCTGACGTGGACGCCGGTCTCCTCCTCCATCTCGCGCACAAGGGCCTCGACGACCCTCTCGCCGGGGTCGACGCCGCCGCCGGGCAGCGCCCAGTGGCCGTTGTCCGCGCGGCGCACGAGCAGGAGCCTCCCCTTCTCGTCCGGCAGTATCGCGGTGACGGTGAGCCTGATCGGCGCGGTCCTGCCGATCCGCTCCCCGAAGATGAGCTCGGTTGTCATGGCGTCTCCTGTGCTGCCTGGCTCTCCGCCTGCCCGGTCTCCTGCCCGTAGAGCTGGCGGGCGATCCGCTCCGCGGTCTCGCGGTCGTCGGGTGCGAGCTTCCCCTCGAGCACGAGCTCCAGGAGCCGGTCCTTGATCGGCCTGATCCACGGTCCCGGGGGGCGCCCGAACATCCGCATCAGGTCGTGGCCGTCCAGCGGCGGCCGCATCGCCTGTATGCTTGCCTCCTCCTCGATCCTGGCGATCCTCGAGCGCAGCTCCTCCACTCGCTCCGCGGCCGCCCGCCGCTTGTGCAGATGGTAGCTGGTGATGTCGGAGCTCGAGAGGTCGAGCAAGGGCTCGAGCAGGTCCCCGGCCTCGCGCACGAGCCTGCGAACCGCGCCGTCCGTCCACTGCGACGAGTAGCTGTTCGCGTGGGTGTGCATGCCCACGACCTTCGCCACGGCCTCGATGGTCTGTCGGTCGTAGCGCAGGCCCGAGAGTATCTTCCGGGCCATCTCGGCTCCGACCCTCTCGTGGCCGTTGAAGTGGACCTCGCCGTCCACGAAGCCGATGGTCCGCGGCTTCGCGACGTCGTGGAGGAGCGCGGCCCACCGTGTCACGAGGTCGGGCGGCACTCCGCGGACCACGGCGAGCGTGTGCGCGAAGATGTCCTTGTGCCTTCCGCCGCCCGTGGCCACCTCCCTGAGCTCGAGCAGCTCGGGCACCACGAGCTCTAGCAGCCCGAGGTCGGCCATCAGGAGCAGCGCCCTGTCCGGTGCGGGGCCCGTGAGCATGCGCGTCATCTCGTCGCGAACCCTCTCACGGGAGATGTTGGCCAGCTGAGATGCGCATCGGGCGATGGCTGTCGCCGTGGCGCGCTCGATCTCGAACCCGAGGCTGGCGGCGAACCGCACGGCTCGCAGGAGCCGCAACGGGTCGTCTCGGAACCTCTCCTCCGGCGCACCGACAGCCCTGACGAGGCGCCGGTGCAGGTCGGCGCTTCCCCCGAAGGGATCTATAAGCCCCGGCCGGTCTATCTCCTCGGCTATCGCGTTGATCGTGAAGTCGCGCCTCGAGAGGTCCTCCTCGAGCGTCGTGCCGAACTCGACGACCGGCTTGCGGGAGCCCGGCTCGTACCACTCGCCGCGGTATGTGGTGATCTCGACGTGGACGCCCCCGAAGATCACACCAACGGTGCCGAACTTCTCGCCCACGGAGTAGAGCGAGTCCGGCCCGGTCTCCCGAGCCAGTTCCTTGATCTTCTCCGGCCGCGCGTTCGTCGTCAGGTCGTACTCGGTCACGGGGCGTCCGAGCAGGCGATCGCGCACGCAGCCGCCCACGGCGTACAGCTCGTAGCCGTGTCTGTCGAAGGCTCGCTTCAGGTGGAGGACGAATCCTGGAAATGCCATTGCGGTATCCATAAGTAGCATCCCTCCGCCAGCGGTCCGGTGCGGCCGGCGAGAGAGTCGGCCATAAAAATGCCCCTCGTCGTGGCGAGGGGCAGGGGGTGGGCGGTACTGGACTTGAACCAGTGACCTCTACGATGTCAACGTAGCGCTCTAGCCGACTGAGCTAACCGCCCGCACCACGCAGACTCAATATACGTGACCGCCTCCGAACTGTCAAGGTCGGGGCAGCCCTTTCGGATTCCGTGCGCGGTGAGGTACAATGGGCTCGGCGAGCCCGATTAGCTCAACGGATAGAGCACCTGGCTTCGGACCAGGGGGTTAGGGGTTCGAATCCTCTATCGGGCGCCAGCTCCGCAGCCCCGAAGCGCCCCTCGATGCAGCTTGGCCGAAGAGCTGCTCCAGGCTCCGGTAGCCCTCCTACCCTTCGATCCCGCTCACCGAGAGCCATCGGACCTCCCGGATCCAGAGCACGCCCACGATGCTCGGCCCGTCGTGCGCAACCAGGAGCTTCTTCTCCAGAAGCCCGCTGAACGGGAGGCCACGAAGTAGGGGGCCGGGCTAGGAGGTGCCGCGGCCCCTGCTCAGCAGCCTGCCGACCAGGTCGAGCAGGTCGTCGATCTCGAACGGCTTGGGCAGCACCTCCACATCCAGCGCCCGTACCCTCTCCTCGCGCTCTTCGAGCACTTCCGTGGCCGCGGTGAGCAGGATGACGGGGATGTGCCGGATGTCGGGATCACGCCTCAACGCCTCCACGATCTCCCAATGCTCCCGTCCGTCGCTGCCTGTGAGGTTGCAGATCACCAGGTCTGGGCGAGCCCTCCTGGCCGCCTCGTGGGCCTCGATGATCCGCTCGCACATCTCGACCTCGTAGCCTTCCTCTCCGAGCAGCTCCGAGAGGAGCTCGCGCAGGTCTCGGTCGTCCTCGGCTACGAGTATCCTGGCCCTGGCGTGAGTCATAGTCCACCTCCGCCGCAATGATACCGCATGTGTACGCTATCGTACATAATCTTGGGTACGGCGTGTGCTGAGTCCGCGCTACAGGGGATTGTCAGGGAGGTCTCTCGAGGTGCCGAAGCCCGTGGATGCGGATCTGGCGCGCAACAGGTTGCTGGCGGCCCTGCCTGCGGAAGAGCGCGATCGCCTGCTCTCCCGGATGGACAGCGTGACTCTCGATTACAAGCAGGTACTCGGCGAGGCGAACCAGCGGATGGAGCACATCTACTTCCCCACGAGTGGCGTCGTCTCGATGATCGCCACCACACAGGACGGCCAGAGGATCGAGGTGGGGACGATAGGGAACGAGGGCATGGTGGGTCTGTGGGCGTTTCTGGGAGCGGACACCTCGCCGCTCTCGGCGGTCGTGCAGGTGCAGGGCGGGGCCGAGAGAATAGGATCGGATGAGTTCCGCCGGGCGGTGCTGCCGGGGAGCCGGACGCACGATCTCCTGCTGCGCTACGCCCAGGCGATGTTCGTCTTCGTCGCCCAATCGCAGGCGTGCAATCGCCTGCACACGATAGAGCGGCGATGCTGTCGCTGGATACTGCTGACGCACGACCGTGTGCGGGGGGATGAGTTCCCGCTCACGCAGGAGTTCCTGTCCGAGATGCTGGGCGTGCGGCGCGCCAGCGTGAACGAGGTGGCCCGCGAGCTTGGGCG
>CADDYR010000301.1 GCA_902810765.1 Chloroflexota bacterium | reverse complement strand
GCGCATGTAATCACTGTCGCGGTTGCGCTCCCTGCCCAGCCCCTCCCAGCGCCTCAACATCGCCTCGTTCGGTTCAAGCGGCCTGGTCGTGGGATCTCGAAACCCCGGCGCGCTCTCCCCTCGCTCATCGCTCCACCGGCTCATCGCCTCCCTCCTCGGGCTCCAGCTCTCCATCCTCGCCTATGCGCACCGATCGTCCCCTATGGGGCAAGAGCCCCCTGGCTCTGGCAACGCCAACGGCTCGTGCTCGCTGATCAACCCCCTTCGGCACCTCCAACTGCGAGTAGAGCACCGATACCGTGTTCGCTACGGTTTGCTTGCTGAGCGCGAGCCTGTCGGCTATCTCGGCGTTCGAGTATCCCTCGGCCATCAGAGTTAGGATCTCGACCTGCTGGGGAGTGAGTGGGCACGCCTCATCGTTCTCCGGCCCCACGGCTCCTGCGGGCGTGGGGAGCGTCCTCTCAGGACCTTCCTGACTTGGCCCGCGTTGCGGGTCCCCTGCGTGGGGGCCTTGCTCCTGCACCCTTAACCCGGGGTCCGATAGGGGGCACGGTCGGCCCATCCGTTCGAGGGCCGCGTCCGCGTCTCCCTTCCCCGCCAGCCTCCTAAGCTTGGGGGCCTGGTAGTACCTCCGCTGGTGAGCCCGGATCGGCTGCTGGTCGGCCACTATCACCAGCACATCGTCCCCCATCGTCCTGATCTCGTCGGGAGTCATCAGGTGCCGCTCCATCTCGGTGTGGGTGGTGGTGCTGTGATCGCGCCACACGGAAAAGGTCTTCCGCGTGGTGTTGCGGCTGCCCACCACGGCCGTCGCCAGGCCCGCCAGCTCGCTGAACATCCTGGCGTCCTCCCCAGATACGCGCGACAGGCAGAGCTTGGTGTTCGCGTTCTCCAGGATGATCCTCGCCTCCTCCCTGCCGTACTCGGCTGCGAGCTGATGCGCGCTCTGCACGACTATCAAGCACCCTATCCCGAACGACCTGATGGTTGCCATGTGCGCCTCGAACCTGGGGATCTTGCCCATCACCCCGAACTCGTCCATGTAGCACATCACGGGCACCTTGAGCCTGCCACTCGTGCTGCTCATGGCGATCTCGGAGAGCTTTGAGTAGAAGTGCATGAAGAAGCTGGCAACAATGGGTTTCAAGAACTCCGAGTGCTGCATGTACAGAGGCACGTACAGCGCCTGCGGCTCTTGGGCGAGCTTGGCGAACTCGATCTCGTTGGTCGAGGTGACGGCTCGCACCCTCCAATCGTACAGGAACCTGAACCGTCCGGTGAGTTCGGTGAACACCGATCCCAAGAGCTTGTCGTTCTGTCTTATCGCCGTAAGCTGCGACCGGGCCACCCTCCTGGTCTCCACAGAGGGACTTTCCGCAAGCTGCTCGATCACGTCGTATGGCGACTGTGCGGCCAAGAAGTCAGCAAGCGTTACCAGCGGTGGCGTTCCCACACCCGATTTGAGGTGCAGCACCGTCGCGGCTATGATGTCCCGGTTGATGTTTCCCCAAAACGGGTCCTTGTCGGCCTTGCCGGTGTTCTCCACCAGGCTCTCGGCCCACAGCTGGGCATCAGTGGCGTTGTGAATGTGGGCTAAGGGGTTGTAGCCCAGGCTGATCGAGGGGTTCAGGAAGTCGAGTATCGCGACGTGATCCTCTCCGTACACCTCCGTCAGTTGGGAGATCGTCGTTGGCAAGATATCCTTCTTCGGGTCCGTGATGACCACTGTCCGCGTACCCGGCTCGGTGAGCAGGTTGGGGATGATGATCCCGCTCGTCTTGCCCGCTCCGGGCGGTGCGACCATGTAGATGTGCTCGTAGTGCCTCCACTCGGGCAGCGCCACGAGCCTTCGTCTCCTGCCCTCTCCCACGGTACCCACCACTATTGAGGGCGAGGACGGACTCGGGCTTAGCTCCTTCATCGCGCGCTCATCCGCCCAGCGCGCGCTCCCCCTGCTGGTGGTCGGCTTGAGCCTCCGCAGGCTCAAAGCGATCATGATGGGGAAGAACAGTCCCTTGCCCAGCCTCTCGAAGTGGCGAGCCACGAACACGCACAGCGCCAGCAATATCGTCAGTAGATACCCTCTGGTGATATCCCTCTCGTACGTCATCGAGGCGCTGGTGTATCGCTCCCACCTTTGACTTACCGGCATCGAGAGCCAGGCGTCCTGAGAGAGCGCCTGGTTCAGATCTCCCGTACCGTCTTTGTGCTTGTCATGTGCCGTGATCACCCGCTGTAAGCCTCCGTGCTGGAGGTCGCGCCACTCCCTGCGAAGAGATACCACCGGCCACGCAGCCGTGGTCTCGAAGCTGTGCTCCGTGTAGACGATGCGGTCCGTGATGGACGTGGCCGTGTGGGCGACCAAAGACCCCAGCCCCACAAACCACAACCCGGCAAGTACCGCCGCGCACACAACTGCTATCGCTAGTCTGCTCATACCCTCTCCTCACCTGTCAGGTACTTCCCTGCCGGCGGGCGGATAGGCTTGCCTTTGCCGTTCGTCCGCTGAGGGTGTGTGCTCTCGGGTTTGTTCTTCCCAGCGCTGAGACGTGCGGTTCACCGAGTGGCAGTACTCGGCGCCGATCGCTTTGATTCGGGAGTAGTCGTCCCTGCGTATGGAGACGGTGCGCGTCGCGCCGTCCGACTCCCGCTCGCCGGTGCCCGCGATCACTACGTGCACGTGGGGGTGCTCGGTGTTGTGGTGCTCGACGGCCACCCAGTGCAGGCTTTGTCCTCTCTCCTTCTCCCACTCGCTCATCACATAGCGGGTCATCTCGCGTAGGTCTGCGGGCCTCTCCTCGGGACTTGGGCTGATCGTCAGCCTGTGTACCAGGTAGTTGCCGTGTTGGTGGGAGTTGATTGTCGAGATCGCCTCCGATCTCGACACGGTACCTGTGGACGTGAAGATGCTCCTGGCCTCTTCGTGTTTGCCCCTCGGTCGCAGCTGATAGTACTTGATCGCTTGTTTAGCTGCCCCTGAGCTGCGAGTGTAGGAGTGCCTGACAACCATTACTTGTCTCCGTTCCCGTTGGTGGCCTCCCTTGCCAGATGCTGGCCAGTGAACCGCTTCCCGGCAGCGAGCATCGCCTCCTTGTCGCGCTCTTGGGCGTACTGTGGGTCGCTCGTCAGGTAATCGAGCACTTCGTAGGCGAGCCTGTGAGCGGCCGCCGCCTCCCTGCCAGCAGTAACCAGCAACACCGCTATCCTGTTCGTCTGCGCGTTCAGCAGATGGTTCGTCTGGTCCCTCACCTCGCGGGCCGTCTCCTGCCTGACTGCCTTGCGGATCTCGGGCAAGAGCATCGCCTCCGTGCCTTCATCGAGAGATCCAAACAGCGCCCTCCCGAGCAGCTTGTCCGTCGCCTCGCCTATGCTCATACCGTGCCTGCGGGCGTAGTCGCGCAGGGCGGCATCGGTCTCGGCACTGATCAGCACCCCCAGCTTCGCTTTCCTCAACACTTCCTCCTTGTACCTTCTTGGCCTGAGCAATTCAGCCGATTCCGTCGGACGCCTTGACGTAGGTCACGGCTCGCATTTCTGGCTGTTATCCGACGAACCCGGTATCGCCTCAAATAGGCGGGGTCATCTGCCCAAACGCGCGGCCTTACTAGGTGTTCTTCGTAAGGCTCGGGTAGCCCACCGAACTTGTGATTCGGACGCGCAGACGCAGGCAGGGTGCGGAGTTCGGGCACAAGCACCGCAGGTGCTTTATCTTGCCTTCCCCCGAGGTCGGGCCTGCCGGGGCCGTGAGGTCGAGGGCGGCGAAGCTTCCGAGAGGGTACCGAGTGTGTTCGCAACGGGCCGTTCCCGGGCAGCGGCCCGGCTGACTGCCGGGGTCTAATGGGCTGTGTGCGCATCGACCTCCTCCGCTGGTGGGGTGTCCGGCTCGGCCGTTTCCGTGCCGCTCTCCGCACGAGCCGGAGTGTCGGGATCGGGCCTAGCGGCCCCGTCGCTCCCACGACCGGGGGATCGGGATTCCCACTTGTTGGTGCGGGGCACCCCGAGGACCTCGAGCATCCGCACCCCTTCCTCGGCACCGGTGAGCCTTTCAAGGAGCGCCGCGAGACTCTGGGGACCCAGACCGTAGGACTCGGCAGTCCGCCCCATGTCGCTCAGGCGTCTTGCGCGCTCCCTGCGCTCGTGCTCCCGCTTGGCGGACTCGATCCTTTGCCGCTCGACCCTCAGCTCCTCCTCCCTTCTCCTCAGCTCCTCGATCCTGGTATCGAAGTTCCTCT
>CADDYR010000300.1 GCA_902810765.1 Chloroflexota bacterium | reverse complement strand
GTGTGCCGCACCGCCCGGGGCTCCAGCTCCCCGACCCAGGGCGCGGGACGAGCGGCCGCCTCGTACTCCCGCCAGTACATCTTCGCGGCCTCGGCGAACCCGCGCCGCATCCATGGCAGGTGGTGAGCCTTGCTCAGGAGGTGGGTGAGCGAGAAGCCCAGGTCGAACGCGGGGTCTCCGAAGTGGATCACCTCGTGGTCTACGAGCACGAGCCTGCCCCTATGCAGGAGCACGTTCTTCGGGGCGTAGTCGCCGTGCACGACGGTGAGCAGCGTGGTGCGGGTCTCCGAGACGAGGTCGGAGAGGAACCGGCGGGACCCCGGCACCCGGGAGGCGGTGTACTCGTAGTACGGCTCGATCCTGAGCGACTCGAAGAACGAGCGGTCGGCGAACTCCCGCGCGGTCTCGTCCCTCCGCAGCCAGGCGTTACGATGGATCGTGCCGAGCATCCGGCCAAACTGCTCGACGTGGCATCGCTCGAGCCTGCCGGAGAGCAGCATCGTCTTCCAGTTCTCGTGCGGCCGCGGCACGGCACGCATCGCGATCAGGTGGTGGCCGCGATCCTCGAACACGAGTGGGGTGATGGAGCCCTCGGGGGCGAGCTTGGCGAGCCACCTCATCCCGAGCGCCTCTCTGTGCACGCGCTCGGGGCTGCTGTGCCACTCCACCGCCACCCGCAGCCTCTCGAGCGCCTGCTTCAGCACCCACTCCTCGCCCGTCCTCCGGCGCACGAGCACGGTGCGGTTCGAGACCCCTCCCGAGAGCACCTCGACCTCGGGCTGCTCGTCGGGAGCGATCCTGCCCGTCTCCCGGAGGTACGCCACGAGCTCTCCGGGGTGCTCGATGTCGAGAGCACACGACGTGGTGCGCGCTCCTGGAGTGTCCACGTGTGGAGAGGTCCTTTCGGGTGGCTTCCTGGTGCCTTCGTCCGTGCGCGAGCGGTCCGCTCGGGCCGCAGGTTATCAGAGTCCGCCTCGGCTGTCAACCGCCTCGGTCCACGCGCGGGGCGGAGTAGTCGTTGCCAGCGTGGTGGATGACGACTCCGGACACCGCCCCAGTCGGGCCGTCGCGCACGAAATCCACCCGCACGTCGTAGTCCTTCACGAAGAAGCTGGTCTCGGAATCCGGGTACATCGCCACGCTCTGCAGCCCGGGCCCCTGCACCAGCAGGTGGTCGTCCTCCCTCTGCACGTCCACGACGAGCCCCGGCGCGAGCTCGTAGCGCCCGGCGTACTCCTCGTACTGCGTGGGCTCCAGGTGCACCGTCTGCCGCTCCTCCGGAGTGGCGGTCTCCACCCGCACCCCGCGCTCGGGCGGACCGAACCTCGCGCGAAGCTCCAACTCTCCCGCTTCGGGGTCGAAGCGCACGCGCGTGAACGAGCCGCGTACCACGAACTCGCGAGGCGAGAGCGGCAGGAGATCCTCCTTCCTGCCCGACGTGCCCTGGATGCGGAGGCGGTCGCCGTCGAGGGTGACCACCTGCTCCCTCCGGTCGCTGACCCTGTACACACCAACGAGCCGCTCCAGCTCGGCTCGGGATACCTCGGCGGGCTCGGGCTCGGCGTACGGTCTGCCCATCGCTATGCCCGCCAGCCTGACCGCGACCTGCTCGGGCGGGAGGCCCGGGGCGGTCGTGTTCATCAGCACGGCCACGTACAGGTGCTCCTCGGGCACGCGGATCGCGTACGACAGGAAGCCGTTGATGCCCCCGCCGTGCTCGGCAGTGCGCCTCCCCGCGTACTCGCTGATCACCCAGCCGTATCCGTAGCCGGTGGGCGTGCCGTCGCGGAGCCGCGCCGGGGTGAAGGCCCTCCCGAGGAGCTCGGGGCTCAGGAGCCTGTCGGTGTACAGCGCCTCGTCCCACAGGAGCAGATCGTCCACGGAGGACGCGAGCGCGCCAGCGGAGAACGGCTGGGTCATGCTGATGTACGGCGCGTTCTGCCACTCGTCGCCGATGCGGTCGTACCCGGGCACCCGGCCCGGGATCACGCGGGACGCCTGGTCGTAGCAGGTGTGTCGCATCCCGAGCGGGCCGAAGATGTTCTCCTCCAGGAACTCCGCGTACGTCCTTCCGGAGATCCTCTCGATGATCGCGCCGAGCAGGATGTAGCCCGAGTTGCTGTACTCCCAGTGCTCCCCCGGCGCGAACTCCAGAGGCTGGTTCCTGAAGAAGTCCACCAGCTCCTGCACGGTCATGTCGCGCCTCCAGAGCTGGAGCCACTCGGGCATGTCGGTGTAGTTGCGGATGCCGCCGCTGTGCGTCAGCAGGTGCTCGACCGTGATCCGGCGACCGCCGGTGGGGTACTTCGGGAGGTATCGGGTGACGTCGTCCTCGAGCGAGAGCTCGCCCCGCTCGGCGAGGATGAGCACCGCCACCGCGGTGAACTGCTTCGTGAGCGATCCTATGCGGAACACCATGTGCGGCTCGACGGGCACCCCGAGCTCGAGGCTCGCCAGCCCGTAGCCCTTGCGCACTATCGGCGTGCCGTTCCTGGCGACGAGCACCGCGGCGCCGGGACCGTCGGGCGCGCACGCCTCGCGCATCAGATCGTCCGCCGCCTCGCGGACAGCCTCCTCCGAGGGATACTTCGACTCAGGCATCTTCGCAAGCTCCAGGCGATTCGGTGGGTTCCCCCGCTGCCTCACCAAGATCGGTGCCAGCCCCGCGGCAGCGAACTTGCGCGGGCACCGGGTTGAACGCGAGAATAGGATCGCATCGTACAAGCACCCGGCTGGGAGGTCCTTCCAAAATGGTCGAGACGAAGCAGCTATCGCACTACGTAGGCGGGGAGTGGGTCGCGGGCCCCGACGGCGACTGGACGGACGACCTCAACCCGTCGGACACCTCGGAGGTGCTCGCGAGGGTGCCCCAGGGCACGGGGGAGATCGTCGACCGGGCGGCGACGGACGCTGGCGACGCGTTCGTGCTGTGGCGCCGCACGCCCGGACCGCAGCGCGCCGAGCTGCTATACAGGGCAGCGGACATCCTCGCCCGCCTTCGAGACGAGCTCGGGGAGCTGGTGGCGCGCGAGGTCGGCAAGCCCATCGGAGAGGCCACTGCCGAGGTGGACCGCGGGGTGGTGATCCTGCGGTACTTCGCGGGCGAGGCGGTCCACCCGATCGGCGAGGTCATCCCCGCGCAGCAGGAGGGCAGCCTGCAGTTCACGCTCAGGCAGCCGCTCGGCCCTGTCGGGTTCATCACCCCCTGGAACTTCCCCGTCGCGATCCCGCTCTGGAAGATCGCACCCGCGCTGGCGTACGGCAACACGGCGGTCTGGAAGCCCGCCGAGACCGCCTCGCTCATCGCGACCAGGCTCGCCGAGGTGTTCCAGGAGGCGGAGTTCCCACGCGGCGTCGTCAACCTCGTCCTCGGCAGGGGCTCGGTCGTGGGGGACAGCATCGTGTCGCACCCCGACGTCAAGGCGATCTCGTTCACGGGCTCGAACGCGACCGGGATGGCGATCGGGCGGAAGGCGGCCGAGCGCAACATCAAGTACCAGCTCGAGATGGGCGGCAAGAACGCCGCGATCGTGCTCGCGGACGCGAACCTGGACCAGGCCGCGAAGCTCGCCGCCTCCGGCGCGATGCGCTACGCGGGCCAGAAGTGCACCGCGACGAGCCGGGCCGTGGTCGCCTCGGAAGTCGCGGACTCCTTCGTGAGCAAGCTCAGGCAGGAGATCGAGGCGCTGCCCCTCGCGCCCGCGACCGACCCCAGGAGCGCCGTCGGACCGCTGATAGATCAGGCGGCCGTGAACCGGGTCGGGCAGTACGTGAGCTCCGGCCAGAGCTCGGGCGGATCGCTCGTGCTCGGGGGCAACCTGCCCCGCGGGGAGCAGTTCGAGCGGGGCTACTTCTTCGAGCCCACGGTGATACTGGGCGTGCCCCACGACGCCCCCGTGGCGCAGGAGGAGGTGTTCGGACCGCTGCTCGTGGTCCAGCAGGCGCAGACCGTCGAGGAGGCGATACAGCTGGCGAACAGCACGCAGTTCGGGCTGAGCGTGAGCCTCTTCACCCGCGACGTCAACGCCGCGCTCGAGTACATACAGGACATCGAGTGCGGGATGGTGCGGATCAACGGCGACACGACGGGCGTGGACCCGCACGCGCCGTTCGGCGGCATGAAGGGCTCGAGCTCGCACACGCGCGAGCAGGGCACGGCCGCGAAGGAGTTCTTCACCGAGGTGAAGACCGTCCAGCTCAACCCCGCGAGCTAGCCGGTCAAGTCACAAGCCCCACGACGGAGGGGCCGGC
>CADDYR010000299.1 GCA_902810765.1 Chloroflexota bacterium | reverse complement strand
CCCACCTTCACCCAGCGCTTCGAGAACGAGGCGAGGGCTGCAGCCAGGCTCTCGCACCCGAACATAGTGGACGTCTACGACTACGACCAGTCGGAGGGGCGGTACTTCATCGCGATGGAGTACGTGCCCGGCCAGAACCTCAAGGACTACATCGCCGAGCACGCTCCGATCCCCGAGGACCGCGCCGCGCACCTGATGTCCCAGATCCTGTCCGGGCTCTCGGCCGCGCACGGCGCGGGTCTCGTGCACCGCGACATGAAGCCCCAGAACGTGCTGGTGACGCCCGAGGGCCAGCTGAAGATCACCGACTTCGGCATAGCCAAGGCGATGGGCGACGCCGGGATGACGGAGATGGGCATCGCCTTCGGCACGCCACACTACATCTCCCCCGAGCAGGCGCGGGGCGACGAGGTGACGGCGCTCTCCGACATCTACGCCTGTGGCGTGATGCTGTACGAGATGCTCTCGGGCCGTCTGCCGTTCGACGGAGACAACCCGATGAAGGTGGCGTACTCGCACATCTTCGAGGTGCCCAGGCCGCTGCGGGAGGTGGCGCCGAACGTGTCGCCCGAGATGGCGGCGGTCGTCGGCCGGGCCATGGCCCGCGAGCCCGAGGATCGCTATCAGTCGGCGGAGGAGATGCTCCACGACCTGGAGTCGCTGCCCCAGCGGGATGAGGAGGAGGCCGCACCAGTCGGGGCCGCGGCCGCGGAGCCCACGGTCGCGATGCCGGTGGCGGGGCCACCCGCCCCGCGAGCCGCGACCTCCCGCGAGGTGAGCGTGGTCGGCCCCGGGCGTATGACTCAGTACGGGCCGGCTACCGACCAGAAGCGACGGAGGATCGGCTGGTTCTGGATCATCCCGCCTATACTCGCGCTGCTCCTGATCGGCTGCTTCTTCTTCTACGACCCGGTAGCCCGGTGGCTCAGAGGAATGGTGCTGCCGCAGCCGACCACCACGCCGAGCGCTATAGTCTACTCGCCGACCGCGACCACTCCGATACCGACGAACACTCCCACGCCTACCAACACGCCGACGCCTACCAACACCCCGACCAGGACGCCGACTCCGACGCCTCCGCCGCCCCGCGCGCTCACGAGCCTCACGGCCGAGCCCATCTCGGAGCGCACGATCAAGCTGAGCTGGACCGACCGGGACAACCGAGGACCGGGGCGGACGTACACCATCGAGCGCTCGACCAACCAGCGCTCGTGGAAGCAGCTCACCGTCGTCAGGCAGGGCCCGTTCACGGACAACTCCGGCCTCAAGCCCGGCACCAGGTACTACTACCGCGTGAGGGTGTCGAGCCGGAACGGAGACTCTCCGTGGTACCAGACGTCCGCGACCACCCTCAGGCCCACGCCGACGCCGACCAACACGCCGACCCCGACGGCCACTCCCACCTTCACGCCGACGCCGACGAACACGCCCGTGCCGACCGACACGCCGGCGCCGACGAACACGCCCGTGCCCACCGCGACGCCGACCAACACCCCCACGCCGACGCCCACCCCGACGCCGAAGCCGGGCAAGAACGAGCAGAAGCTAGACGACAGCGCGTTCGACGGTGGCTACACCGTCGCCTCGGGCTCTTACAAAGGCCGCACGGCGCACTGGGTGTACGCGCAGGACACGGATTACTCCACGATGCACGCGGTCTTCGGGATCGTCGGAGACCCGAAGGGCAACGACTCCGGAGACGCCCTGCTCACGCTGGTCGGCATGGACTCGCCGGAGAAGCACAAGACCAGGATACAGATCGTCGTGAACGACCACACGATCTTCAAGGGCGGCAACCCGCTGCCCAACGACTACGACGACCCGGACAAGTCCAATTGGGGAACTCACACGCTCCGCTTCCCGGCATCCTACCTGCGCTCCGGGCTGAACCGGATCGCGATAACGAACCTGGAGCCGAAGGGCGGCATGGAATCGCCTCCGTGGTTTATGCTGGACAAGGCCACGGTGACCTACTGGATCAGGGAGGGCGATTAGCGATGGTGGAGGAGCCACACCTGCTATAATCCGCCTGTGATCGAGGAGCAGAGAGGGAGCGGGTCTTTCACAGGAACATGATCTCCAGCACGGTACTTTCCCCAGACGATGCGCGCGTGATTGTCGGCGCGCTCCTGCCCTGCGCGATCCTGCTGGCGCTTGCGGAGCTGCGCAGGGCGGGCCTCGCAACGGCGCCTGTATTCCTGATGTCTCAGCACCGCGGCGGAGGCGACGAGATCACCCAGCCCCTGCCGGCGGTGACGAGGCTGCACAGGCAGGAGTCGTCCATAGGCAACATACTCGCCGCGGCGCGCACCGACACGGGGCGCGCCAGAAAGGTCAACGAGGACGACACGCTGGTCGCGGAGCTGTCGGACGAGCGCGGTCGCGTGGTGTGCGGCCTGTACATCGTGGCGGACGGGATGGGTGGCCACGAGAAGGGCGAGGTGGCCAGCCGGACGGCCATCGAGGCCGCGCTCGAATCGCTTCAGAACAACCCGTTCTTCGTGGACGGCACCTACCTGACCAACCGATTCCAGGATGAAGACGTGCTGGATGTGCTCCGGGATGCGGTCGCGGCGGCGAACCGCGCGGTATACAAGATGCGCGTCGGCGAGCGCTCGGACATGGGCACGACGATCGTGCTCGCGATGGTGCTGGGCGGGAAGGTGTACATCGCGAACGTGGGCGACAGCCGCGCGTACCTCATCCGCGAGGGATACATCCGCCAGCTCACCGAGGACCACTCCCTCGTCGAGCGGATGGTGGCGACGGGGCAGATTAGCGAGGCCGAGGCGCGGATGCACCCGCAGCGCAACGTGATCTTCCGCTGGCTGGGCACCGACGTGCAGGTAGAGGCCGACATGTTCGTCGAGCGCCTGCAGCCCTACGACCGCCTGCTCCTGTGCAGCGACGGGCTGAACAGCATGGTGCCCGACGCGGCCATCGGCCACATCGCGGCGCAGGACCTCGACCTCGACCACCGGGCGCGGCTGCTCATCCAGGCCGCGAACGACGCCGGGGGGCGCGACAACATCAGCGTCATCCTCGTGGAGACCACGCCGCCCGATCAGGGATAGGCTCCGCACCGGTCTGGTATACTGCGCCCGAGGAGGGTTGCCCGCTTGTCCTCCATACCCGTCATACAGACCTCCAGACTGAGGCTGCGCCCGTTCGCGCCCGACGACGCCCCACGTGTCCGGGAGCTCGCCGGCGCCCGCGAGGTCGCCGCGACCACCCTGAACATCCCCCACCCTTACCCGGAGGGCGCCGGCGAGGCGTGGATCGGCGGACACGAGGCGGCAGCCGAGAGTGGCGACGCCTTCGCGTGGGCGGTAACCCGAGGATCGGACGGCGCACTGCTGGGCGCGATCAGCCTGGGCGTCAATCGGCGGCACGCGCGCGGAGGGCTCGGCTACTGGCTGGGGGTGCCCTACTGGAACCAGGGCTACACGACCGAGGCCGCGCGCGCCGTGATGGAACACGGCTTCCGGACGCTCGGCCTGAACAGGGTGGAGATCTGGGCGCTTCCCCGCAACGTCGGCTCGTGCCGGGTGGCCGAGAAGGCTGGGCTCGCCTACGAGGGCACGCTGCACGGCTACATCCGCAAGGACGGTGTGTTCGAGGACATCGCCGTGTACGGCAGAATTCGGGCGGACGCGGGCTGATGGGCGAGCGGGAGGGGGGAACCGATGCGATGGTGCGCCTGATCGAGCACGACGAGACCAGTCTGCGCACCGAGCTCGAGTCCGCGGAGGCACGGCACGCCCTCGAGGACGTGCGGCCGGTAGTGCTGCGGCTCCCCCGCAACATCGTCGAAACTCCTCCCGCCCTCGCCGCAGACATGGGTCTCGTGCTGGGCGGGAGAGGGGCCGTCCTCTCGGGCACGGAGCGGCGAGTGCGCACGCTCGCGGCCTCCATCCGGGAGCGGAGCCCGCAGCTCGCCCGGGCGATTCTGAGCGCCCTCGCACCCTCCAGGCCGACGACGCTCCGTGCCCGGGGCAAAGTCTTGCATCTCGGCGAGCGCACCCTCGTGATGGGCGTCATCAACCTCAGCCCGGACTCCTTCTCGGGAGACGGGCTGCGAGATCCCTCCGAGGTGACCGCGCGGGCGAGGCGGTTCCTGGAGGCCGGGGCCGACGTGCTCGACATCGGCGGCATGAGCACGCGCCCCGGCTCGGAGCCGGTGCCCGAGGAGGTCGAGGCCGGGCGCCTTCGGGCCGCGATCGAGGCGATCAGGCCTCTCACCGGCCGCCCGATC
>CADDYR010000298.1 GCA_902810765.1 Chloroflexota bacterium | reverse complement strand
TGGCTGCGCCGCGACTGGAGGTAGCGCATGTACTCGGCATCGTGCACCCTCTCTCTGCCCAGCCCCTCCCCGTGCCTCAACATCGCCTCGTTCGGCTCAAGCGGCCTGGCCGTAGGATCTCGAAACCCCGGCGCGCTCTCCCCTCGCTCATCGCCCCATCAGCTCATACTCCTCCTCCTCGGGCACCAGCTGTCCGGCCCCACCCAACCGCCAGCCTCGGCCCCTCACCGGCCCCAGCTGCCTCGCCCTCTCGTAAGCCTCCCGTCTGCCCTCCTCGCCGCGGGCCTCTACTCCGAGCCTCGTGTAGATCGTGGTGCACAGGTTCACGACCGTCTGCTGCCCCACACCCAGAGCTTGCGCCATCTGCCTGCTGTTGAGCCCCCGGCCTATCAGCTCCAGCACCTCAAGGTGCTTCGCTCCGAGCCCCTCGACGACGGGCCGCTCGGGCTGCTTCGGCCCAGGAGGCTCGGGGGATCTCTGGGAAGCCTCCGCCCGCTCTCCGGTACTCGCCATCCCGACTCCACTGAGCCCCGGGTCCGGCAGGGGCTCCTCCCTCACCATCTCCTCCAAGGGGTCCTTACTCCGTCCGTCCCACGCCCTCGCCCGTAGATGCTTCACCTCCCAGTACGGCACGAGCTTCGCGCGAATGGGCCTCTGGTTGCGATAGGAGATCACCGCCTCCCCATCGAGCCGCTTCAGCTCGTCGGGGGTGATCAGGCTCCGCTTGGCCTCCACCCGTGAGCGGTTGGCCGAGTTCTGGAACACCGACATCGTGTCGCGGTGCCCCACCTGTCCTTCAGAGATCACCGTCGTCTCCCCGGCCAAGCGCGAGAAGTACTGCGCGTCCTCCGACTCGATGCCGGGGAGCGCCACCTTGATGGTGGCGTTGGAGGTGATCGCCTCCGCCTCTTCTCTTCCGTAGCTGGCCCTCAGCTGCGAGAGCGACTGCACCACCATGAAGCACCCGATCCCGTAGGAGCGCATCGTCGCCATTCTCCCGGCGTAGTCCGGCACCCTCCCCAGCACCCCGAACTCGTCCAGGTAGCACATCACCGGCACCGCCAAGCTTCCTCCCATCCTGGTGGCCTCCGCCATGAGCGTTCGGAAGAAGTTGGTGAAGAACCAAGCCAGCACCGGCCTCAAGAGCTGCCCCTGCTCTAGATACAGCGGGATGTAGAGCGCGGTGGGCCGGCTGCCCATACACGGAATATCGATCTCGTGCGAGCTCGTCACCGCCCGAATCCTGGGATCGTCCAGGCACTCGAACCGACCCGCAAGCTCCGTCCACACCGAGCCCTTGAGCTTCTCGACCGACTCCATCGCCGCCATCGTGCCCCTCGCCCGCATCACCACCTCCGGCACCGGGCTCTCCAGGAGCTGCCGTCTCACCTCCTCGGGCGACTGACCAGCCAGGAAGGAGGCGAGCGCCGAGAGCGGCGGCACTCCCCGCCCCTCACCCTCCCAGGTCTTCACGAGGTGCAGGGCGGCCGAGGCAGGATCTGTCGGTTGGTGTTCTCCCAGAACGGGTCCGATTTGGACACCCCGGTGTTCTCGACCCACGTGCGCGCAAACAGCGTCGCCTCAACCATGTCGTGGACGTATGCAAGCGGGTTGAACCCGCGCGAGAGCCCCGGGTCCAAGAGGTCCAGCACCCACACCCTCTCCCCGTAGCGCTCTCTAAGATAGGGGGCTGTCAGCCTCATCAGCTCCCGCTTGGGGTCGGTGATCACCAGCGATCTGGTCCCGCCCTCGCCGAGGATGTTGGGCACGATCTGGGTGGTGGTCTTGCCGTAGCCGGTGGGCGCGATGACGAGTGGGTGGGTGTACTGGCGCTGCTCGGGCACCTCGACCCAGGTCCCGCCCAGTCTGCCCAGCACGAGCCTGTGCGTGCCTCCGGACGGCAGGGTCCGCCTCAACTCCTCCTCGGTCATCCAGCGGGCCGAGCCCTGCGACTCGGAGGGCTTGATCCTGCGGAAGGTGAGCGCGAGCATGAACCCGGCAAAGCCCGCGCGCCCGATCGCCTTGAAGGGGGTATGCCTAGCGAGCACCACCCCGACCATCAGCACGAAGATCCCGAGCATCCCCCTCGTTATACGCCTAAGAGCAGCTTCTGCTGGTGAGTTGTACTCGGCCCACTGCTCTCGGTAAGGAAGACCCCGAAACACCTCGCCGCGGGCCTCGCCCTTGCCCAGGTGCTTGAGCAGCGCACTGTAGTCGGCCGGGGATCGTGTCCCATCTGGGATCCCTACCTGGGGGTCCGCAAGCCCGCGCTTGACCGAGTTCGGGGTGATGCCGCTCCACCCCATCAACTCCTCACCCGATCCGACTGTGGGGGCGAGCATCGAGGCCAGCCCAAGCTCCAGGTGCCTCTCGATGACCACAGCACGTACAAAGGCCCTGAGTACCACTGGACCAATCCACAGATGGACAGACAGCCACATCACCCCGAGCACCATCACCAAAGCCAGAGCTCTCATCACGTGCCTGCTCCCCAACCACCTCATCTGCGTCCCTCCTTTGAGCTTGCGGAGTCCCGCCCAAGCGATCCTCCGTCCGCATCGCCGAGCGATCGCGCTCCGCGCTCTGGCTGCAGGACTTGCCTCCCCTCGGCGGCCGCCATCACCCGGCAGTACTGCCTGCTCTCTTCCTTGAGGATCGCGTAGTCCTCCTTGGTGATCTTGACACCCCTGGTCGCCCCGTCGGCGTGCCTCTCACCCGTGCCCGCGATCACGACGTGCACGTGGGGGTTGTCCGTGTTGCGGTGGATCACCGCCACCCAATGCAAAGCTTGCTCTCTCTCCTGTTGCCAGCGGCTCATCGCGTAGCAGGTCATCTCCACCAGGTCCTCGGGCCGCTCGTCGAAGGAGGGGCTCAGCGTGATCCGGTGCACCACGTAGTTGCCGTGCTGATGGTCGTTGATCAGCGAGATAGCCTCCGCTCTGGATACGTTGCCGCTGGAGGAGAAGACGCTTCTCGGCTCCTCGTCCTCCCCCCGGGGCCTGAGCTGGTAGTACTTGACGGCGGCCCTGGCTGCGCCGCGGCTACGGGTGTAGCTATGCTTGACCACCATACGCCTCCAGCTCCTTGCGGAAGTGCTCGACCGAGTACGACTGTCCTGCGCGCAGCACCGCGTCCTTGCGCTTGGTATCGGCGATCTCCTTCGAGCCGTACATCTCCTCAAGGATGTCCCGGCACAGCTCGTGTGCTACGCGTGCATCCCGACCGGAGCGCACGAGCAAACCCGCCAACCGGTTGGACTGCTTCTCGAGCGCCCGGGTGATCACCTCCTCCAATGCGGCTCTGGCTCCGGCGGCGGCCGCCTTCCTGATCTCGGGCACCAAGAGCGCCTCGGTCGCCTCATCCAGCGCTCCGAACAGGGCACGGTTGAGCAAGTGGTTGGAGGCGTCCGAGATCGTCAGCTGGTGCTTTGCTGCGTAATACCTGAGGGCTCTCTCGATCTCCGGGTCGAGGTAGAACGTGATCTTGATTCTCATCAGCGCCCCTCCGTGCCTTGGAAGGCGGTGTACGGCCTCCACCGTGCTCTAGTGCCTTGAGCATCCTGCGGTTGCCCGGTCTGCACCGTGCTCGCGCCCCAGAGAGCGGGACCAAGCGCGCTTACCGCGCTGATCGGGCTTATGTAGCTTGGGATTACGGGACAAGCACGGTAAGGCCGCTCTTGCGATATCTGCCCCGCTAAGGGGGGTCGTACCGCGCTCGATCGGGGCAAGATACGCGGCGGAAGACGCGTCAGCACCGCAGGTGCTTTATCTTGCCTTCCCCCGTGGTCGGGCCTACCGGGGCCGTGAGGTCGGAGCTGGCGGGCCTTCGATAGTGGTACCGAGGTGGGGCACAACGGGATGTTGTCAAGACAGCGACGGAGTCGGAGGGTGAGCTCAACTGAGGTTTTGCGCATCGGCCTCCTCCTCCGGCGTGGTGCCCGCAAGGGGGCTTTCCGTACCGTCCGGTCGCGCGGACAAGGTGTCCGATGCGGGCGTTTCCGACCTCACCTCCCCGCGGGTCGGGTTGTGCGCATCGAGCTGACCGGCTCCATCGCTCCCCCGACGGGCAGCCCCCGACGGCCACTTCGCGGCACGGGCCACACCGAGGTCCTCCAGGAGCGTTACCCCCTCCTTAGAAGCGGCCAAGTGCTCAAGGAGCGCGGCGATCCTGCCCATCTCGCTCAGGCGTCTTGCGCGCTCCCTGCGCTCGTGCTCCCGCTTGGCGGACTCGATCCTTTGCCGCTCGACCCTCAGCTCCTCCTCCCTTCTCCTCAGCTCCTCGATCCTGGTATCGAAGTTCCTCT
>CADDYR010000297.1 GCA_902810765.1 Chloroflexota bacterium | reverse complement strand
CCTTCGGCGCGTCGGGCTCGAGCGCCAGCTCGGGGTCCACGACGAACGGCAGCGGCTCGTACTCCACCTCGATCAGCTCGAGCGCGTCGCGCGCCACGTACTCGTCGTCGGCCGCGACCGCCGCCACCTCGTCGCCCTGGAAGCACAGCTCGGTGTCGAAGAGCGCCGGGCTCTCGTGCCACTCGACTGGGGGAGCGTTCAGGTGGCTGAGCACCGCGCGCACGCCGGGCAGTGCCTCGGCCCTGCTCGTGTCGAGCCTCCTGATGCGCGCGTGGGGATAGGGGCATCGGAGGATCTTCGCCCAGAGCATGCCGGGAAGGCGCACGTCATAGGTATAGGTCGCGCGGCCCGTTGCCCGCTCGGCGCCGTCGAGCCTGGGCTGCGGCTTGCCGACGTACCTGAGCTCGCGGCTCTCCGGCCACTGCTCCGGATCGTCGCGCTCGACCACGACGTACTCCTCGTACTTCCGGCCCTCGAAAACGACCTCTGTCTTGATTACTCGCGCCATGGATCCGCCTTTCTGGAAGCCGTCACTTGCTGCTCATGATCTGTGCGGCCGTGCGCGCCGCCCGGAAGATCTTGGGATACGCCCCGCACCTGCACAGGTTGCCGGAAACCGCCAGCCGGATCTCCTCGTCGCTCGGGTCGGAGTTGCGCTCGAGGAGCGACACGACGCTCAGCACCTGGCCGGGCGTGCAGAAGCCGCACTGCAGGGCGTCCTCCTGGATGAACGCCTGCTGGACTGGGTGCAAGCCGTCCTCGCCCGCGAGCCCCTCGATGGTTGTGATCTTCAGACCCTCCGACTCGACGGCGAGCATCAGGCAGGAGTACCCGGTCCGCCCATCTGCGATGACCGTGCACGCGCCGCAGTTGCCCACGTCGCATACCCTCTTCGTGCCTGTGAGGCCCAGATCCTCACGCAGGCAGTCCAGGAGAGTTCTCCTTGGCTCTACTAAGACGTCGTACTGCTCGCCGTTGATGTCCAGGTTCACGGGGACCTTGCTAGTCTCGCGCGTGGCCATGCTCGGTGATGTCCTTTCTGTTGAGAAGTGGTACGCTCGCCCGAGAGCTGTGCCGCCCGTCGTGGTGCGGCATTATACCCTACGGCACGAGCGCGCGTCTGCTTGCCCTCGCGCGCCGTGCTCGCCTATCCTTCCAGTGGAGGGCAAGGAGGTTTGCGATTGGGGCGCGAGCTCGAGGTGGCGGTGGAGGCCGCGCGGGCTTCAGGAGAGGTGCTGCGCCGGAGCTTCGGCACCGACCTGAACGTGCGGTTCAAGGGGCCGGTGGACCTCGTGACGGAGGTGGACGTCGAGTCGGAGAGGGTCGCGAAGGCGATCCTGCGGGAGGCGTTCCCGGACTACGCGGTGCTGGCCGAGGAGAGCGGACGCACGCGCGGCACGGAGAACGCGCGGTGGATAATTGACCCCGTGGACGGCACGACGAACTACGCGCACGGCCTGCCGCTCGTCGCGGTGACGATCGCACTGGAGGTCGCGGGCGAGCTCGAGGTCGGCGTGGTGTACAACCCCATCCTGGAGGAGATGTTCGTCGCGGAGCGCGGGGGCGGGGCCACGCGCAACGGCGCCCCCATCGGGGTCTCGGACACGGACGATCTCTCGCTCGCGCTGATAGTCTCGGGCTTTCCGTACGATCGCGCGCTCGTGCCCGAGGCGCTCGAGCTCTGGAACGAGTTCACGCTGCGCTCCCAGGGGATGCGGCGCCTCGGCTCCGCGGCGCTCGACATCTGCTACGTGGCGACGGGGCAGTTCGACGGGTACTACGAGGTGAGCGTCTTTCCGTGGGACATAGCCGCGGCCGTCCTGGTGCTCACCGAGGCGGGCGGCAGGGTCAGCGACTACAGCGGCGAGGCTCTGGACATAGAGAGCGGGCGGATCGTCGCCTCGAACGGCAGGATCCACGACCAGATGGTGGAGATCACGCGCCGGTCGCTCGCGGGGAGACGGGCTTGAGCGGGGAACGGCCTCGGCAGGACGTGTGGCGTGATGCTCTCGCCCGCTGCGCGGACCCCGAGTAATCCCCACACCCGTGGGATTCCCTCACGCACCCGGGACATCGCCTACAGGATGCGCCTCTTCGAGCTCTAGCGCTGACCCACATTGTATAGGGCGGGTCCTCGTTGAAGACGGATGACTCGCATCGCCTCGGCGCCGGATGCGCGCAAGCTCCCTACCCTCCCCGCCGTTGGCGTGGGACGGGACCCGATCCTGATCACGAATGCGTCCTCCTGCCCGTAGGACCGGTCGTAAGCTCCCCGTGTCGTCGGGAAGTCGGCGGAGTGAGTGCTGCCGACCACGTACGCGTCCCCTGTGGGACCCACGGCGATCCTGCGGCTGAACTCGTCTCTGCTGCCTCCCAGATACGTGGAGTATCTGAGGGTGGCCCCATCGGTCCCGATCTTGGTGACGAACACGTCCACCCATCCGCCGTTGTACGACCGATCAGGCGCACCCTTCGTCGTCGGGAAGTCGCTCGACGAGGTGTCGCCGGTGACGTACGCCGCACCGGCCCGATCCACGGCGACGTCCATCGCCAGATCCCCGTGCTTCCCCCCGAGGAATGTGGAGTAGACGAGCCCCGAGCCCGCGACGTTCAGCTTGGTGACGAAGGCGTCCGCATCTCCGCCCTTTGCAGGCTGATACGCGTGGCGGGTCGGGAAGTCCGCGGCATCCGTCAGCCCGGCCACGTAGGCGTGCCCGAGGCGGTCCAGAGCGATCCCGGAGGCCGCGTCGTCGTGGTGGCCGCCCAGATAAGTGGAGTACACCCACGCCTGGCCCCTGGCGTTCAGCCTGGTGACGAACGCGTCCTGGTACCCTCCGAGGGTCCTGTCGTAGGCTCCCCTGGTCGTGGGGAAGTCCGGCGACCAGGTCTCGCCCGCGATGTAGGCGCTACCGGCGCGATCCACGGCGAGGCCGACTGCCTGGTCGTAGCCGCGTCCCCCCAGGTAGGTGGAGTAGGCCAGCGTGGATCCTGAACGGGCGAGCTTCACGACGTAGGCGTCCGGACAAGGGTCGCGCCCCGGACCACACTCGCCTCCACCGTGCTTGCGGTCCGGGGCACCGCTCATCACCGGGAAATCGCTGGACATGGTGCTTCCGGCGACGTATACGTGCCTGCCCCTGTCCACGGCAACGGCGATCGCCGAGTCGAAGTGGCTGCCACCGAGGTAGGTGGAGAACACCAGGTCCGAGCCCTTCGGGCCGAGCTTGGTAACGAACGCGTCGGCGTCGTGACCGCGCCTAACCGGCTGATACGCGTTCCTGAGCGGGAAGTCGCTCGAGAAGGTCTGCCCTACGACGTACGCGGCTCCGGACTGATCTACCTCCACGTCGAGGCCGGTGTCGTGGCTGCTGCCTCCCAGGTAGGTCGAATATACGAGCGCCGTTCCGCTGCGGTTCAGCTTCGTGACAAAAGCGTCCTCCTCCCCGCCGTTGTACGATGGGTCGAACGCGCGGCTGGTCGTGGGGTAATCCGAGGACGTGGTCTCCCCCACCACGTAGGCGTTGCCCGCACGATCCACCGCCATGCCCAGGCCGAACTCGCCGCCACGGCTGCCGAGGTAGGTGGAGTAATCCAGGACCGGGTCTACGGTCAGCGGACTTGCCCGATCGTAGGAGCCCAGCCGGAGGCGCACATGGTGGCCGGAGACCGCGTAGCGGCTGAGCACCGCACGCCTCTCCCCGGCGGTCTCCTGGTAGGCCAGAAGGTCGCCGAAGCGGAGGGTGCCCACGCGCGAGCGCACCAGGAGATCGCCCGCGTCCCCCGTCTCCAGCCTGGACGCTCCTTCGAACTTCAGCTCGATGCGGGATGGGTCCGCGCCGGGAGAGATCAGGAAGTCAAACTCCAGCCTCCCCTGCCTGCCGTGGTACTCCACGTCCACGCCGGGATACACGTCCTCGTAGCGCACCCTCGCATAGGTCGGGATGTTGGTGCGCCACCCGGAAGGATCGCTCCCTCTCAGGTAGCTCGCCCTGCCGGGCAGCTTCTCGCTCCCCGTCACGCGCGGGTGTTGCTTGCCGCCCACGAGCTGCATCCGAAGTATCACGGGCTGCTCGACCTTCGCGCCGCCCGGTCGGGTCGCTCGCCTGCTCAGCACGAACACGGGACCGCTCTCGGTCAGGAAGAGCGTGTAGCCGCTCCCGTGGGAGAGGAACCTGACGCTCGGATCCGACTGACCGCGGTTCGCCTCGAAGCCGAGCGGCAGCTTGCCGTACAGCGCGGGCAGGTCTCCTGGTTCCGCCGCGGGCGTGCCGTGCGCAGGCGGCACGATCAGTGCCCAGACCACCAGCAGACACGCCACCGCCACTCTTCTACCGGACTTCCACACAAGCCCCGGATTCCCTCGCCGAGCAGGGA
>CADDYR010000296.1 GCA_902810765.1 Chloroflexota bacterium | reverse complement strand
ACCCCGCTCGTAACGGCCTCGGCACTTCCGACCACGACCGTCGGCGCAGAGGCCACGGCGACTCCTCAGATCGCGCCGACCGGAGCCATCGGCTCGGAGAGCGACACGCTCGTGACCGGGATGCGCTTCGCGCCGCCCGACACCACGAGCCTCGCCTACACCAACTGGGCCCTCATCAAGCAGTACATCGGCCTGCCCGACCTCACGAGCAAGAGCGCGCTGGACGAGCGACAGAAGCTGTGGATGTCCACGAGCCAGGGCCAGGCGGCCGGCTCCGCTGTGTTCGTGAGCTATGCCACGCGGATGCCGGATGTGTGGGGCTTCGGTCTTGCCGACCTCGACTGGGAGGCCACGATCACCACGTCGAAGCAGGGCCCGCCGGCCTACGTCCTCAGGTTCCGCGATTCCTTCGACCTCACGCCCGTCGTCGTGAGGTTCCGTAAGCGCGGGTTCTCCGAGCAGAGCTACAGGGGAGTCTCGGTGTACAGCCACGGCCTGACCATGAGCGCGAAGTGGCTCCAGGACGCGTTCGTGCCCGGCATGCTGAACACCGCAGTGCTGCCGAACGAGCACCTGCTGGTGCTGAGC
The DNA here is from genome assembly GCA_902810765.1 of Chloroflexota bacterium. Lineage (GTDB taxonomy): Bacteria > Chloroflexota > Chloroflexia > Thermobaculales > Thermobaculaceae > CADDYR01. Next base: position 3,808 of record CADDYR010000296.1, on the reverse strand, counting down.
TCCGACCCGAACCGGCTGCGCCAGGCGCTCAACGCCTACATGGACGACGCGAGCCTGTACACGATGGACCGCTCGGCGTCCGACGTCGTGAGCAGGCTCGGCACGGTCGGCGCGGCGTTCCTGATGCCGGGCCACGGCACGTGCGGCGGGCTGTCGCCGAGGACCGTCGGGCCTCGGAACGCATCTCCACAGGCGGTCGCGCAGTATCAGGGCAGGCTCGAGGCATTCGGCAGCGTGCATCCCTACGATGCTCTGGGCATCGGGTACCGCTACGAGAGCGGCAGGCCGGTAGGGCTCATCGTGATGCACTACGGCGATCCAAAGGCCGCGAGGCAGGATCTGTCCGTGCGCAGGAAGCTGGCGTCCAGGGGCATCAGCCTCGTCACGAACAGCCCGATAAACCAGGCTCTCTTCAGGGTCAGGAGCGCGCGCGTGGAGGGCAGCGACCTCGTGCTCAGGGTGGCGCCGGTCGGGGGTGCGCCGTCCCGGCTCTTCCAAGCGGTGTTCCAGAACGACCTGCTCTTCGCCGCCTGTCCCTCGGGGAGCTGATGGACAAGAGCTCGGCGCTGACGGTATAACACAAATAGGATAACAGCACGGTCACGGGCGGGAGTTCAGGGCATCCCGCCCCTTCGATGTGTGGAGTGGATGATGACGGATCGGCGATGTGACATTGCGGTGATCGGCGGAGGGATCGTGGGACTCGCCTCGGCCAGGGAGCTGCTGCTGCGACATCCTGAGATGAAGCTGCTGGTGCTCGAGAAGGAGCCGAAGATCGCTCAGCACCAGACCGGTCACAACAGCGGCGTCATCCACTCGGGCATCTACTACGCGCCCGGATCGCTGAAGGCACGGACGTGCGTCGCCGGCAAGCAGAAGCTGATCCGATATTGCGACGAGCACGGCATTCCATACAACCTGTGCGGCAAGGTCATAGTCGCGACCGACGAGGAGGAGCTGCCCCGCCTCGAGAACCTGTACGAGCGCGGCCGGAAGAACGGCGTGCCGGGCCTGGAGATGATCGGCCCCGAGAGGCTCAGGGAGATCGAGCCCTATGCCGTCGGCATCAGGGCGCTGTACTCCCCGACCACCGGCATCGTCGACTACGAGCAGGTGTCGTGCTCCTTCGCGAACGACGTGCGCGCGAGGGACGGCGAGATCCTCACCAGCCACGAGGTCAGGAGGATCGAGGAGCGCGACGGCCGTTATTACCTCGAGACCCCGGCGGGCACGGTCGCGGCGAGGTACGTGATCAGCTGCGCGGGGCTGTACGCGGACAAGGTCGCGGAGATGTCGGGCGCGCCGAGCGTGCCGCGGATCGTGCCGTTCCGGGGCGACTACTACGTCCTGCGCCGCGACAAGAGCCACATGGTACGCGGGATGATCTACCCCGTGCCCGATCCTCGCTTCCCGTTCCTGGGCGTGCACTTCACGCTCCGAATGAACGGCGAGATCTGGCTGGGGCCAAACGCGGTGCTCGCTTTCGCGCGCGAGGGTTATGGCCGCTTCGACGTGAACCTGCCCGAGCTGATGGACGCCCTCACCTACCGGGGCTTCGGCGTGCTCGCGTACAAGTTCTGGAGGGTGGGCTTCGAGGAGATGTATCGCGACTACAGCAAGATCGCGTTCCTCAAGGCGCTGCAGCGGTACGTGCCAGACCTGCATCTGGACGACCTGGAGCCGGGGCCGTCGGGAGTGCGAGCGCAGGCGCTCGGGCTCGACGGGGAGCTCGTGGACGACTTCGTCGTCAACCACAACGGTCGCACACTGCACGTCCGCAACGCCCCCTCTCCGGCGGCCACCTCATCGCTCGCCATCGCCGAGCTGATCGCGGACACGACCGAGAGGGCGTTCGGCCTGGCGGGCTGACGGCCGTGGAGGACGAGGCCCGGAGCGGGATCTTCCTGGAGGGCCTGCTCTCCGTGCGAGCGGCGCTCCTGAGTCGGAGTCGTCCCGTCCACTGTGTATACATCCAGAGGGACAGGCTCGACGGCCGCCTCGTGCGAACGGAGTCCGAGGCCCGATCGCGCCGCGTTCGGGTGAGGCGCGTGGACGCAGAGTTCATCGCCGGGCGCGTCACGGGCCGAACGCACGGAGGGGTCATAGCCGAGGTTGGGCCGAGGAGGTACGCCCGGCTCGAGGAGATCCTGGCCTCGTCCGAAGTGCCCTTCGTGGCGATGCTCGACGGCCTCGAGGACCCTTACAACTTCGGTCAGGCGATACGAGCGCTGTACGCGGCAGGTGCCGACGGGCTCGTCGTGAGGCCACGGGACTGGCTAGGTACCGACTCCATCATCGCCCGGGCATCGGCGGGAGCCTCCGAGCTCCTGCCCACGGCGGTCGCAGACAGCCCGCAGGCGGCGGCCGAGGTGTGCCGCGGCGCGGGGCTCAGGGTCGTGTGCTCGGCACAGAGGCCAGGCTCCGTGCCGATGCACGAGGCGGACCTCTCCGGACCTCTGTTCCTCATAATCGGAGGGGAGAAGCGCGGCATCAGCCGGCAGATGCTCGAACACGCCGACCTGCTTGTGCGGGTGCCCTACGGACGGGAGTTCCGCTCGTCGCTCGGGCTCACCGCCGCCACCTCCGCGCTCGCCTTCGAGGTGCTGCGCCAGAGGAGGTAGGGCCGGCAGGCATCAGCTGTACGCCCTCTGTTGCAGCTCGTACAGCCCTCCTGCTGAGGCAGGGGCGTGTACGACAGGATGCTGAGACAGATCTTCGGGAGCGTGCTGCCCGGAGGGCGTCGTTGGAAAGGCACGTGGGGACGAGTAGTGGGGAGTGAGCGACACCGTGGACGAGCCAGCCTCCCGAGCGGAAGGTAGGAGCAGCCTCTGGCGCAATCGCGAGTTCCTGCGCCTGTGGTTCGCGCGGGCGGTGTCCAGCGCCGGGTCGCAGGTCTCGGCCGTCGCGTTGCCCCTCACTGCCGTCCTGGTCCTTGGCGCCACGCCGGGACAGATGGGGCTGCTGAACGTCGCGGGCCGCGTGCCCTACCTTCTGTTCGACCTGTTCGTGGGCGTGTGGGTGGACCGCAGAAGGCGGGGGCCCGTGCTCGTCGGGGCCGATCTGGGCCGGGCGCTCCTCCTTGCCACCATCCCCGCGGCCGCGCTCGCCGGGTACCTGACGCTCGCACAGCTCTACGTGATCGCGTTCCTCCTGGGCACGATGGGCGTCTTCTTCAGCCTCGCCTCCATCTCGATACTGCCGGCGCTGGTGACGCGCGAGCAGCTGGTGGAGGCTAACAGCAAGCTCTCGCTCACCGACTCGGTGATTGCGATCGCGGGCCCGAGCGGCGCGGGGGCGCTCGTCCAGGCAGCGAGCGCTCCTCGGGCGATCCTCGCGGACGCGGTAACCTACGTGCTCTCGGCCCTGTCACTCAGGGGCATCGGGGTGGCCGAGATGGTGCGGCGAGGGACGCGCGGCAGCGTCCGGGCCGAGATAGGCGAGGGGATTCGCGAGCTCGTGCGGACGCCCGTGCTCCGCGCGCTCGCCGTCTCGGTGAGCGTCGGCACCTTCGGTGTGGCGATGCAGCAGACAGTGCTGGTGCTGTTCGTGGTCCGTGAGCTCCGCTTCTCCCCCGTGCTCGTGGGGCTGATGGCGGCGTGCGGCGGCGTGGGGAGCCTGCTCGGTGCGCTGCTCGCGGGCAGGTCCGTGCGTATGATGGGGATCGGGCGGGCGATAGTCCTGGGCAACTCGCTGTGGGCCGCGGGCGCCCTGCTCGTGCCGTTCGCCGGGCTCGCGGGCGCCGCCCTCCCGTTTGTCTTCGTCGGCGCGGGGCAGGCCGTGGCATACCTGGGGGCGACGATATGGGGGG
>CADDYR010000295.1 GCA_902810765.1 Chloroflexota bacterium | reverse complement strand
ATGCCGGCTCCCCGTCCTTCAGAGCGAGGGCGCAGTGCTCGGCCAGACTCGAGCCCACCACCTCGGGGAACTTCTCGAAGAGCCTGGCCCCGAGCAGCTCCAAGCGCGTGGACTCCATGATCTCCTTGCACCGGCGGTTCAGGTACGTGAACCGCCACTCCCGGTCCAGCACGAAGAAGCCGTCGCTCATGTGCTCGATGACTCCGGAGGCGACCTCCCGGTCTGGCTGCTGCATCGCGGTTTCCTTCGAACTGCGGCCACGTATCGGCCTGGTTGGCGCATTATAGCCCCCTTCGCGGCGCGCGACAACGACTCGCCCGACGCGCCCCGACTACTGATAGCATGGCGACATGCAGTCAGGACCAGACGGCACGAACGGGGCGGCGGCACTGCGGACGGTGGCAGCGACCCGATACCTCACCCCGCTGCGGGAGGGCGGCTCGCTGCCCGCGATAGTCGAGGCGGACGACGACGGCACGTACGTGCTGAAGTTCCGGGGAGCGGGGCAGGGCCCCAGGGCGCTGGTCGCCGAGCTGATCGCGGGCGAGATAGGGCGCAGGCTCGGGCTGCTCGTCCCCGAGATCGTGCTCTGCACGCTCGACCCCGCGCTCGGCCGCTCCGAGCCCGACTTCGAGATCAAGGCGCTGATCGAGGCGAGCGCCGGGCTGAACCTCGCCCTGGACTACCTGCCCGGCTCGCTCGAGTTCGACCCGCTCGCCGACGACATAGACGGAGAGCTGGCCTCCGCGATAGTCTGGTTCGACGCGTACGTTGCCAACCCGGACAGGACCGCCCGCAACACGAACATGCTGATCTGGCACCGGAGGCTCTGGCTGATAGATCACGGGTCCGCGCTGTACTTCCACCACAACTGGCCGAGCTTCGCCTCCCGCAGCAGGAGCCCCTTCCCGCAGATCCGCGAGCACGTGCTGCTGCCGGTCGCGGGCAGCCTCGAGGCCGCGGACGCCGAGCTGAGCGCGAGGCTCACGCCCGAGGCGATCAGGGAGATCGTCGGGACCGTCCCGGAGAGCTGGCTCTCCGACGACGCGGAGGAGCGGAGGGCAGCCTACGCAGAGTTCCTCACGTCCCGGCTGGAGCCGCCGAGGTCGTTCGTTCAGGAGGCGCTGGATGCGAGAGCCCAGCTCGTATGACTACGCCGTGGTCCGGGTCGTGCCGTGGGTCGAGCGCGAGGAGTTCATCAACGCCGGGGTGATCCTCTCCTGCCCGGAGAAGGGGTTCCTCGGAGCGCGGATCTGGCTCGACCGCGACAGGCTGCGCGCGCTCGAGCCCGGGCTGGACCCCGACCTCGTGCAGAGGCACCTCGACGTGATCCCGCGCGTGTGCAAGGGGGGGCCGGGTGCCGGCCCCATCGGCGCGCTCCCCCAGAGGGCGCGCTTCCACTGGCTGGTGGCCCCGCGCAGCACGATCATCCAGACCTCTCCGGTCCACTCCGGCCTGTGCGACGATCCCGAGGAGGCCCTCGAGAGGCTGTTCGAGCGCATGGTGCGTCCGCGCAGCGGCGAGAGCGCACCACGGACGGCTCCCTGATCCCGGCTACATCCTCTGCCTCACGAGGAAGCCCAGCGCGCCCGCGGCGAGCGCGGCGCCGGCGGCCGCGATCGTGCCCCGGTGCATGTCGAGCCACAGCTGGATGCTGGTGGGCTTCGACCTGTCGTCGAACGAGCCGTGCGCACCCCAGTCCCCGGGCAGCGGCTCGTACAGGTTGTTCGGCCGGTTCGGGTCGACCCGCTCGTCGGTCTGCTGGGCCTCGTAGCCCGTGCGCGCGAGGTACCAGTCCGCGAAGCCCGGGGCGATCTTATTCCCAACTATCGCCTTGACCGTGGGCCACCCGACGTACAGCTCCCGCCTCCGATGATGGGCCGCCCAGTAGACGGCCTCGGCGCCCACCTCGGGCTGGAAGATCGGGGGCACCGGCTGCGGGTGCCTCGGCAGCCTCGACTTCACCCAATCGAACTGGGGCGTGTTGAGCGCGGGCATCTGCACCATCGTCACGTAGACGTTGCTCCCGTCGTGGATGAGCTCGCAGTACAGCGAGTCCATGAAGCCCTGGATCGCGTGCTTCGCCGCGCAGTAGGCCGACTGCAGGGGGATGCCGCGGTAGGCGAGCGCCGAGCCCACCTGCACGATCGTGCCGCGGTCTCGCGGCAGCATGCGCCTGAGGGCGGAGAGGGTGCCGTACACGTACCCGAGGTAGGTCACCTCCGTCACTCGCTTGTAGTCGTCCGGGGTCATCTCCTTGATGGGCGAGAACACCGAGGCCATCGCCACGTTCACCCACACGTCTATCGGCCCGAAGGCTTCCTCGGTCGCCGCGGCCGCGGCCTCCACCTGATCGGGCACGGCGACGTCGGTCGGCAGCACCAGCCCCTTCCCGCCGTAGGACTCTATCTCCCGCTTCGCGCCCTCCAGGCCGTCGCGCCCTCGCGCGACGAGGCCCACGTGAGCGCCCCGTTTCCCGAACGCCTGCGCTACCGCGCGGCCCAGCCCCGCCGCCGCGCCTGTGACGACGACTACCTCCGGTCTCTCGGTCGAGCTCATCATCCATCCTCCATACCTTGGTTGATACCTGGGCGATTCGGTGCGAGGGGTCGCACGCTCCAGGAGCCATCGCCCGTTCTGCAACGGTCGTGCCAGCCCTCGCGAAGTGCTACGCGGGCAACGAGTTCTGGTATGATGAGGCGCTGCCGGCGTTGCGCGGAAAGGAGTGTGTGCCCGGTTGAAGGCGGTGACCTTTCACGATTACGGCGGACCGGAGGTGCTGCGCTACGAGGACGTGCCCGAGCCGTGGGCGGGCCCGGGAGAGGTGCTCGTGCGCGTCCGCGCGTGTGGGGTGAACCGCCTGGACCTGCTCGTTCGCTCCGGGCGGTCCCAGGCGAAGCCGCCGCTGCCACACATCGGGGGCTCGGAGGTCGCTGGGGACATAGTCGAGATGGGGCCCGGAACCTCGGGCTTCGCCCCCGGTCAGCGGGTCGTGATCGCGCCGTACATCAGCGACGAGCGCTGCGAGTACTGCCTGGCGGGGCACGAGACCACCTGCATCCGGGGCGACGTGCTCGGCCTCATCAGCGACGGCGGGTACGCGGAGTACGTGAAGGCCCCGATCACCCACATACTGCCCATCCCCGACGGCGTCTCGTACGTCGAGGCGGCCGCCTCCACCCTCTCGGCCCCCACCGCCTGGCACATGCTCATAGACAAGGCGAAGCTCCAGCCGGGAGAGACCGTGCTCGTGCTCTCCGCGGGCAGCGGCGTGGGCAGCGCGGCCGTGCAGATCGCCAGGCTGGTGGGCGCGAAGGTCATAACCACCGTGGGCTCGGACGAGAAGATCCGGCAGGCGCTGGACCTGGGCGCCGACGAGGTCATCAACTACACAAGGGGGGACTTCTCCGTGCCCGTGAGGCGCCTCACGGACAAGCGCGGAGTGGACGTCGTGGTGGAGCACGTGGGCACGGACACGTGGGACCAGAGCCTGAACAGCCTCGCGCGCAACGGCCGGCTCGTCACCTGTGGCGCGACCAGCGGGGTGGCGGGCACGGTGGATATCTACACGATCTACGCGAAGCAGATCGAGATCCTGGGGTCGTACGGCGGCTCGAGGGGCAACCTCAAGCAGGTGCTCTCGGCGCTGGCACACGGCGACATCCGGGCGGTGATCCACGAGGAGATGCCTCTGGCCGACGCCCGCCGCGCCCAGGAGATGGTGGAGCGCAGAGAGCAGTTCGGCAAGATAGTCCTGGTGCCGTAATCCCCATGCCGGCTCCCATACCCCCGCTCCTCGAAGACACCGAAGCCGTCGAGCAGGCCGCCCGGCACGCAGGGTTCGTGTCGCTCGAGGTCACCGGCGACCGCCGTGGCACGCTCACCACTCGCGACGGCGAGCGTCGGGATGTCTACCTGCGGGTCACGCCGAGCGAGGAGCGGCTCAGGACGGAGGTCGCGTCCATCGAGCGCGTGAGGCGCGAGCTCGGCGACGCGGTGCCGACGCCGCACGTCCTGGGCAGGCTCGACCTGGAGGGGGGCACGGTGCTGCTCGAGAGCTACGTGGAGGGAGTGGACCTCGCGAGCGTCCTGCCCGTGGGGCCGGAGTCCCCGCCGCTGCCTCCGACCTACGTGCTGATCCCACACGACCCGCCCGCGGATCTGCACAACCTGGTCACGGATCTCGGGCGCGTGCTGAGCAGGCTGCACCGCGTTCGGGCCGAGCGATTCGGCAAGCTGATCGGCGACGATCCCAATCCCCACGCCCACGACGCGCACGCGTTCCTCGAGCGGGAGCTCCGATTCTACGTCTCGGGGGTCGCCGGGCGCGGCTGGCTGAGCCCGGGTGAGGCCGCGCGGGCCGGGCGCTGGGCGGCGGATAGGCTCGGTGTCGTCACGCC
>CADDYR010000294.1 GCA_902810765.1 Chloroflexota bacterium | reverse complement strand
GGGTACCGCTAAGGTGGCGCGGTCACGGTGCCCCGCGCCACCTTAGCGGTACCCAGATCGGGCGGCGGTGGGGAGTCGGCCACGAACGCCGGCCGCAGCGATCTCAGGGCCTCGAGAGTCGTGTCGGGTCGCGGGTGCTCGTCGGCCTCTACGACCACGGGCGGCCCCTTGCCGCGCGTTACCTCGACCCGCACGATCTCCTCGCGGAAGCGTCCCGAGCGTATCGCCTCTGCCGCCCTCTGCTGGCTCCTGAGCGCGAACTCGTCCTGCTCCTCCCGGCTCACCCCGAAGCGCATCGCGACGTTATCCGCGGTCTCGCCCATGCTGTACGGGTGGTACTTCTGCGCGAGCACCGGGTTGACGAACCTCCAGCCCAGCGTCGTGTCGTAGAGCGTCACGTTGCCCCGAGGGAACGCCGCGTCAGGCTTGGGTGCTACCAGGGGTGCGCGGCTCATGCTCTCCACGCCTCCGGCCACGAACACGTCTCCCGAGTCGGTCTGGACACACTGACAGGTGCGGATGATCGCGTCGAGCCCCGAGCCGCAGAGGCGGTTCACGGTCACGCCGGGCACCGTCACCGGCAGTCCCGCGAGCAGCGCGGCCATGCGGGCCACGTTCCGGTTGTCCTCGCCCGCCTGGTTCGCGCACCCCAGGATCACGTCCTCCACCAGAGACCCATCCAGTCCGGCGCTCTCGACGACGCTGCGTACGACGAGGGCCGCGAGGTCGTCGGGGCGGACGGCCGCGAGCGCGCCTCCGTACCGGCCGACCGGCGTGCGCCTCGCCTTCACGATCACCGCGTCCCTCATCGCGCGCCCTCCTCCACCAGCCCCTCCTCGTAGATCCTGCGCACGACCTGCTCGACGTCGGGCTCCTGGATCGTGAGGTCCCTCACTCGGAGCTTTCCGGAAACCTCGGCGATGAGGTCCGCCGCGGTGATCTCGTCCCGCCTGAACGAGAGCCACAAGCGCCTCCCCTCGTGGCGCTCGACCCGGGCGTGGGGCAGGCTCGGGGTCGGCGCGTCCTCCTCCAGGTCCAGGACCATCGTCCGCTCCCCGCCGTGCATCTCCGTGATCTCCTCCACGCCGCCGTCGTAGATCAGTCTGCCGTGATCTATGATCATCATCCGATCACAGAGGTGCGAGACGTCCGCCATGTCGTGGGTGGTCAGGAGGACGGTCACGCCCTCCTCGCGGTTGATCTCTAGCAGGAAGCGCCTGATCCGGTCCTTCGCCACGATGTCCAGGCCGATCGTCGGCTCGTCCAGGTAGAGTATGGAGGGGCCGTGGATCAGGGCCGCGGCGAGATCTCCCCTCATCCGCTGTCCGAGGGAGAGCTGGCGCACCGGCCTGTGCAGGAAGGTGGCGAGGTCGAGAGTGTCCACGAGGCGGTGCATCCTCCGCTCGAACTTCTCGCTCGGGACCTTGTAGACGTGGCGGAGCAGCCTCAGGCTCTCCACGAGGGGAAGGTCCCACCAGAGCTGCGTGCGCTGCCCGAACACCACCCCGATCCGGCTCGCGAGCCTGGAGCGCTGCTTCCACGGCACGAGGCCGTCGACGGTGACGCTGCCGGCGCTCGGCACGAGGATGCCCGTGAGCATCTTGATCGTGGTGCTCTTGCCCGCCCCGTTCGGTCCGACGTAGGCAACCATCTCGCCGGGCTGTATGGAGAAGCTGATATCCCGCACCGCGACGACCTCGCGCTGGTTCCTCGGCACGATGCCGCGTATGAGCCCCAGGGCTCCACGGCCGCGTCGCCGCACCCGGAACCGCTTCTCGAGGTGCTCGACCCGTATCAGGCTCGTCATGTTCGGCTCCCACTCCTCGGCCTGCAAGTATAGCGCGTGAGGCAGGTGGTATACTTGGCGCTATCCTGGCGGGTGGAGGTAGTACTTGACGCTGGCCCGGTACCCGGCCCTTCTTGCCACGGCGCTGTTGCTCACCGGCTGCGGGGTGAGCTTCTCCCCCACCACCACGCCCGTGACTCCGACCGCGTCGCCCACCAGACTGGCGACGATACTCCCCATCCCCACTCCCACGTACACACCCGTGCCGACCCCTCGCCCGACCAGCACTCCGCCTCGGACCAGCACCCCGACTCGCTCGGCAAGGCGGGGCGGCCACGGCACCTCGGGGACGGAGCTGCCGTTCTCGCAGTTTCGGGACGCCTTCAACGTGCCGGGGTCGCGGGTGTCGGACGTCACGGGCTGGACCTTTCCCGCGGGAGCCCGGCTGACCGCCTCCGCCGCCGCGGACCACGATGCCCTGTTCGTCGGCACCAGCGAGGGCCGAGTGTACGCCGTGGACGTCCGGTCGGGTCTGGAGCGGTGGACCCTGCGGCTGAGCGGCCGGGTCCTGTCCTCTCCCGACCTCGGATACGGCCGCGTGTACTTCGCGACGGACGCTGGGGATGTGTACGCGATAGACCCGGAGACGGGGCAGGTGCTGGCGCGGACGGACGTCGGCAGCGGCGTGCGCGCGCCTCTGACGGCCGGCGGAGGTGCCGTCCTCGTTGCCGACGAGGACGGCGGACTCCACTCACTGAACCCTTACAGCCTCAGGCGGCGCTGGCGCTTCCGCGCCGACTCGGCCATCACGACCCGGCCCGCCCTGTCCGGCGGGAATGTCGTCGTGACAGCGAACAGCGGCACGGTGTACGCCTTGAGGCTGCGCAACGGGCACAGGGTGTGGAGCGTGCCGTCGGCGGGATCCAGCCCGGCCGGCTCGCCCTCGATCAGCCGCGGCCTGGTGTACATCGTGTCCGCAAGTGGGACCGTGACCGCGCTCCGGGCGACGTCCGGCAGTCGGGTGTGGAGCCGGTCCGTCGGGGACGGCTGGGTCTCCACGCCCGCCGTGGAGGACGGCCGGATGATCGCGGTCGCCGCGCAGGATGACCGAGCCCGGGTGGTGGCGCTGGATGCCGAGAGCGGGCGGCCGAGGTGGTCGGTCGCACCGTTCAGGTGGAGCGCGTCCTCCCCCGCTCTCGTCGACGGGGTGGTGTACGTCGGCTCGAAGGACGGCTCCCTATACGCTCTGAGCGTGGGCACAGGCCGGCTGCTGTGGAGGTACGCGACGGGGCAGCCGGTGGCTTCCTCACCGATCGTGGCCTCCGGCCGGGCGTATTTCGGCAACGACGGGGGGCGACTGTACGCCGTGGGGCAGCCCGAGATGGACGACCCACCGCTCCCGGTGCTCGGGCTGCGGGACCAGTGGACCGATTCCAGCGGGGACGTTGGCAGGAACCCCGGCTACGTGGACCTGACATCGGCCGGAGCTCGATTCGCCAGCTATCGAGGCGTTCCCGGCATCACCTTTGGGCTCGGCACGTCCGTGCCCCTCCCGTCCGGGGCCAGGCAGCTGGTGCAGTACGTCTTCGCGCTGGACTACACGGAGGACTCCGAGGTGGACTACTACCTGCTGGTGGAGCTTCGACCCGGAGCGCACAGCTACTCGGCGGCTCTGGAGCGCAGGCAAGGCAGCGGCCTCATGGTCGTGCAGGACCACCTCCCGCTCGAGGCGCGGGGGAGCAGCCTTCGCGTCTTCCTCCCTCTCGAGCCTCAGCTCACGACCTCGGGCACCTCGCCGGTGGTTGGCTGGTACGCCTACAGCGTGCTGGAGAGGCTGCCGGCGGCGGACAACGTATCGGACCAGGGCCAGCTGTTCGTGCTGAGGCCGGGCGGCTAGCCGGGGGTGGAAGCCTCTTCTTCCTCGGGGCTCTCCTCCCTGGTCGGGAAGAGGCGCCCGGTCTCCCACAGAGCCGCGCGGTCGAGCCCCGAGAGCCTCAGTCGCTTGACGTAATCCACGACGGCGCGCTCCATCGAGATGTCCTGCCCGAGATGCTCCTTCACGTACAGCTTGTGCCTCAGCGCTTCCTCCCACACCTTCTCCGCCTGCTCGGGCGGGAGGGTCCAGCCCGTGATATCGGCGACGAGCTGGACGTAGTGGCGGTCCCGCTCGCGCCTGGGCACCTTGCGCAGCACGAGGCGGGCGCTCTGAACGGGTTTCCTCGCGGCGATCGTGAGGATGTCGGAGACGCTGAACCCGGCCTCAAGCAGGGGCTTGAGCTCGGGCAGGATGCGTCCGGCGATACGCGCCACCGCTCCGGGGCTGCGCTCGTGGGCTCCGGGCACGTACCGCTTCTCGCCCGGCTCGGGGCGCGTCAGGTACCAGCGCCTTCGGAACCCGAAGCCGTACTTCTGGTCCCACTCGCGGGCCGCCTGCTCTATGGGCACGTTCTCCCCCGTCTCCCGGAGCCGCTTCAGCTTGTAGCGCAGGATCTCGTCCCAGGCGGCCCGCGCCTCCTCCTCTGAGAAAGGCCTGCCCAGGATGTCCCTGAGCCGCCGGGCGGTGGCACGGGGGCTGAGCTCGGGCGCGACGAGGTAGGAGTAGCGCCGGACGTCCTCGAAGCCC
>CADDYR010000293.1 GCA_902810765.1 Chloroflexota bacterium | reverse complement strand
GACGCCCGGTGATATACTCTAGCCAGACCCCCGTGTGGACGGAACTCCGGGCGCGGTCCCGGCATTTAAGGTCATGCAGGCGCCTCTCCAACCCAATCCGAGTCAGGAGACACGTCCTTGAAGATCTGGCCTGTCCTGGCAGCCCTCGCACTCGTTCTGCTGGCCGCCGTCGCCCCGGCCGCCGGGGAGGGCGGCGTGCGGCTCACGGTGAGCCCCGGGTACCAGGGCTACTACGTCCGCAGCACCTACCCCACGCCCGTCAGGGTCACGGTGAGCAACTCCGGGCCGAGCTTCCGGGCGACCGTCGAGGTGAGCGCCCCTATCCAGGGCACTCTCGGCCGGTACCATCAGGAGATAGACCTCCCCCGCAACAGCACGAAGGCCCTGACGTTCTACCCGGCGTTCACCGGCTTCGCGTCCGCGCTCACGGTCACAGTGAGCAACGGCGGCCGGGCGGTCGCCCGGCAGCAGGCGTCCCTCTCGGAAGCCCCGCAGGACGGTCGGATGTGGGGCATCGTGTCCTCCGACCCGGACTTCTACGCGGCGCTGAACGACAGGTCGGCCACTCCGCCGAGGACGGCCGTACGGCTCACGCCCGAGACTCTGCCGGAGCGCGCCGACGCGCTCCTGAACCTCTCCGCGATCGTGATGGATGGAGTCCCGTCGTCCGAGCTCTCGTCCGAGCAGGTCGCGGCGCTGCGATCCTGGGTGTCGCTGGGAGGCACGCTGATCGTGGCGGGTGGTGCGGACGCCAGGGACAACGCCTCCGGCCTCGGATCGCTCCTGCCCGTGTCGCTCTCGGGCCAGGGGAGGTCGCGGGACATTTCCGCCGTTGCCGACCTCCTCGGCCGGAGCGACGCTCCGGGGCGAGGCGTCGTCGCCCTCGCCGGGCCCGCGCCGGGGGCGATGGTGCTCGCCGGGTCGCCCAGCCAGCCTCTGATAGCACGACGAGCCACGGGGAGCGGCGCCGTCGTGTGGCTGGCCTGGAGCCCGTCGGCCAGGCCGTTCAGGGACTGGAGGGGGGAGGTCCCGCTCCTCCAGTCGCTCGCGACCACCTCGCCGCCCAAAGACACCCCCCAGCCTCAGAGCTGGGACGTAGCCCAGTTCCTGCAGCAGGTCGCGGGGCTGAGCCTGCCCTCGACTTTCCTGGTCGCGGGCTTCCTGCTGCTGTACGTCCTCGTCGTCGGCCCCGGGGTCTACCTCGTGCTGAAGCGGCGGGACCGCCGCGAGCTCGCGTGGGTGCTCGTGCCGGCCCTCATCCTCGTGTTCTCCGCGCTCGCCTATGGGGGCAACTTCGTCATCGGGCGTGCCGGCACCGTGCTGCGCACGCTCGACGTCGTGAGCATCCCGCCCGCCGGCGGACCGCCCGTCGTGACAACCTACGCGAGCCTCTTCAGTCCCGGCCGCACGAGCTACGACATCTCGTTCCCCGCGGACTACACTCTGCTTGGCCAGCCCGGGAGCTTCGAGCCCTTCCCTTCGGGCGCCTCCTCGGGAACCTACGACGTCCGGACGGGAGACCCGAATGTGTGGAGCAACGTCAGGGTGGATGTGTACTCGACGCGGACGTTCGTCGCCCAGCACGTCGAGCCCGAGGCCGTCCCCCGGCTGGCGATCCGGCTCGACTCGCTCAGCGGCAGCGTGCGCAACGAGTCGGGCCAGACCTTCAGCCACGTCTACGTGCTGAAGCAGGGACAGTACGCCAGCCTCGGTCGGCTGGCGCCGGGGCAGCGGGCCGACATCACCGCGGTCCGGGGGTGGAACGGCGGTCCGGGAGGCACCGAGGAGGCGCGCAGGCTCCAGATGCTCAACGGACTGATGTTCAGGAACGGACCGATGAGCGGGGACGAGATCACGGTCGTCGCCTGGCAGGAGGGCAGCGATCCCGGGATACGCGTGCTCAATGCCGACGCGAGGGCCTCGGGCGACCGCATCTTCGTGTATGACCTGCCCTCGGGGAAGATCTCCGGCACACAGCACGCGCTCACCCCCGCCCTTGCAACCGGCGAGGGTCAGGGCTTGGACCTCTGGTTCGTGCTCCCCTCGGGCGCACGACCCTCGACGATGGCGGTTCAGCTGAGCGAGCCCGACGAAGGAGACGGCACGGCGTTCGTGCAGACCGGGCAGGCGCCGATGCAGCCCGCTGGATCATCGGGAGGCGCAGTGGCGCCCACGCCAGCCGCGGTGGGCGTCCCGTCGGGCGGCACGGCGATCTCCGGACAGGGAGCGAGCGGGCCGTTCACGGCACCGTCCCGCATCGAGATCTACGACTACCGCACCGGCTCCTGGGTCCCCATCGGCGCGGCGTCGAGTCCGTTCCGCTCTCAGTGGGTCACCGGGACGTCTCGGTACGTGGACGCGTCCGGTAAGGTGAGGGTACGGCTGGTCGGGGGTGACGCCACGGTGCTCGACAGGGGCGCGTACCTCGTGACAGGGGGAGGCAGGTAGATGGACGCGCTGCTCGAGACCTCGAACCTCTCGCGACGATACGGCAGCCTGCTCGCGCTCGACAGGGTGAGCCTCAGAGTCGAGCGGGGCAGCATCTTCGGTTTCATCGGCCCGAACGGCGCCGGCAAGACGACGTTCATCCGCATCATCTGCACGCTCCTCGCGCCCTCGGGCGGGGAGGCGTGGATAGACGGCCGCTCCGTGCTCGACGAGCCGGACGAGGTCCGCAGGCGGATCGGGTACATGCCCGACTTCTTCGGCGTGTACGAGGACATGAAGGTGTGGGAGTACCTCGACTTCTTCGCGAGATGCTACGGCACACCTGCGGGCGAGATCGGCCGCCTCTCGGACCAGCTCCTGGAGCTGGTGGACCTCGCCCACAAGAAGGAAGCCTACGTCGAGGAGCTGTCGCGGGGCATGAAGCAACGGCTGTGCCTCGCGCGCACGCTCGTGCACGACCCTGAGCTGCTCGTGCTCGACGAGCCGGCCTCGGGGCTCGACCCCCGCGCCCGCGTCGAGATGCGTGAGCTCCTGAAGGAGCTGCGGACGATGGGCAAGACGATCTTCCTGTCGTCGCACATCCTCGCGGAGCTGGCGGACATGTGCACCCACATCGGCATCGTCGAGAAGGGCAGGCTGCTGGCCTCCGGTCGGGTGGACGAGATGATCGCGCAGCTCGCGGTGCGCAAGCGGATCGGGATCAGGGTGGCGCGGCGCGGCCTCACCGCCTTCCGGCTGCTGCGCGACCTCCCTGGCGTGGCGGACGTGCACTTCCTCGGGAAGGAGCCGGGCTCGGACGACGAGCCCGCGGAGCTGCAGATCGGGCTCACCGACGCGAGCGAGGACGAGGCGGACGTGCTCGCGCACCTGGTGCGGAGCGACGTGCCGGTGCGCTCGTTCGCCGAGGAGAAGGGGGACCTCGAGGACGTGTTCCTCCAGGTAACGAAGGGCGAGGTGCAGTGATGCAGGCCGTGGCTACGAAGGAGCTCAGGAGCCGGATGCGGGGCGCCCGCGCCTTCGCGATCCTCACGATCTACCTCCTCCTGCTGACGTGCCTAGTGGTCGCGGTGTACGCGTTCACTAAGAACGTCATCATCCCCCAGTCGGGTGGCTCTCCGCCCCCGCTCGGCAGGCTGCTGTTCTACTCGGTCACGCTGATCGAGCTGTTCCTGATCGCGCCGCTCGCGCCCTCCCTCTCGGCCTCCGCGATCGTGGGCGAGCGGGAGCGTCAGACCTTCGACCTGGTGATGACCACGCCGCTGAGCGCCCGGGCGTTCGTGCTGGGCAAGCTGGCCTCCAGCCTGTCGTACTCGCTGCTCCTGATATTCGTCGCGCTCCCCATCCAGGTGCTCGCGCTCATGTTCGGCGGCCTCACCCTCACCGAGGTCGTACTCGGCTTCTGGATGCTGATCGTGACCGCCGTGTTCTACGCCTGCTCGAGCATCTTCTTCTCCGCGGTGATGCGCAGCACGGTCACGGCGAACGTGTTCAGCTACCTGGTGGTGATCCTCAGCCTCGTCGGCGCCGGATTCGTCGCGCTCCTGCTCGGCCTGTTGAACGTTGGCGATGTGCTGTTCTCGCCGACGAGCGGACCGAGCCACGCGCTCCTGCCCACGCTCTGGTTCGGGATATTCCTCGTCTCGCTGAGTCCGCTCTCCGCGGGGATCGTCTCGGCGATCTCGCTCCTGGCGAACACGGGCACGTTCCTGATCCACATCCCGCCGTCCGCCCAGTTCCCGGGCGCGACGCTCCTGAGCCCGTGGGTGCTGTACTCGGCCCTGTACCTCGCGGCGTCGGCGCTCCTGCTCTGGCAGGCGATCCGGGCGGTGCGGCCCGTGAGGGCGCGCAGCCCGCGCCACCCGACGAGGCCGTCCGTGGATGCCGAGGAGGCGACCTCGTGATCGGGCGAGCGGAGGCTGCCCGCCGTGCCGAGGTCGCGGCTGTCCGGCGCGCGGCCTCGGCAC
>CADDYR010000292.1 GCA_902810765.1 Chloroflexota bacterium | reverse complement strand
GCCCCCAGCCACCCGAGCACGAGCCTGCTGCTGCTCGTGCTCGGGTGGCTGGGGGCGGGCGCGGCGGTGATCTCGGGGTGGCAGGTGCAGGGCAATGCCAGGGGCAGTGCGGGGGCGGAGACTCTGTTGTTCTGGCACCGCCTGAACGGGTTCGTGATCGTGGGCCTGTTCGGGCTCGTGCTCGCTCTGAGGTTGGGCGCGGAGTACAACCTCATCACGAAGGTGCGCTGGCTGCCTCTCGTGCTCGGCCTCGCGGGGCTCGGCCTGATAGTGATCCAGGGCTACCTCGGCGGCCGCATGGTGTACCGCTTCGGAGTGCTGTGACCCTGGCGACCGCAGAGGCCGCGCGCAATCGAGCGCGGCCTCGCCTTGTATCGAGCGCTCGCTCGGCCGAAGGATCTCTCCTGCGGAAGCCCGGTGAGTAGCCGGGCATGCTGACGTAGCCGGCGGGAGCCCTCAGCGGACGGACACGATCGCCCCCCACTCGTCGGGGCTGACGTCGCGGACGTGCTGCGAGAAGATCCAGCCGTGGCCCTCGGGGTCCTCGACTCCGTACTGTCGCTCGCCGTACACGGTCTCGTTGATCTCCTCCACTATCCTGGCGCCCGCGGCCTTCGTCCGCTCGTAGTGGGAGTCCACGTCGTCCACGAACACCGTGAGCGACTGCGTCCGGTGGCCCGCCCGCGCCGGGCTCGGACGATCCGGACGTGCCCGGTGGAGCATTATCCAGGCGTTGCCCAGGTGCATCTGCGCTCCGTCGGGGTCGCCGCGCTCGCCGTAGCGATAGTGCTCGGCGAAGCCGAACGTCCTGGTCAGCCACTCCAGCGCCTCGGCGACGTTCCGGTAGGCGAGGTGCGGCAGCACGGCATCCGTCGGCACCGAACGATTCTTCACGGTCTCTCCTCCATCTCCCTGCGGATGCCTCTCAGAGTAGGAGCAGGAGGGTTCGGATGCCAGATGCGAGCCGACGAAGGGCGGGTGTCGCTCACCGGCTGGCAGCGAAGGCTCGGTCGAGGTCCTCCAGCAGGTCTTCCGCGCTCTCGATGCCCACAGACAGCCGGATCAGAGAGGGGCTCAGCTCGATAGGAGAGCCCGCGAGGCTCGCGTGGGTCATCGCTGCGGGATACTCGATCAGGCTTTCCACACCGCCCAGGCTCTCCGCGAGCGTGAACAGGCGCGTGGAGCGGACGAACCTCCGTGCCGTCTCCTCCCCTCCCCGGATGTCGAAGGAGAGCATGCCTCCGGGCAGGCGCATCTGCCTGCACGCGAGCTCGTGGTACGGCGAGGACGGGAGGCCGGGGTAGTACACCCGCTCCACCTCCGGGCGGGACTCCAGGAACTCGGCGACCCGCTGCGCGTTCGCGGAGTGCTCGCGCATGCGGACGCTCAGTGTCTTGATCCCGCGCTGCACGAGGAAGCAGTCCATCGGCCCCGGCACCGCCCCGACCGCGTTCTGGTTGAACGCCAGGTCGCGCGCCAGCTCTTCGTTCGAGGTCACGGCGAGCCCGAGCACAACGTCCGAGTGCCCGCCCAGATACTTCGTCGCCGAGTGGACCACCACGTCCGCTCCAAGCGACAGGGGCTGCTGGAGGTAGGGGGAAGCGAAGGTGTTGTCGACTGCCGTGAGCAGACCGTGCTCCCGGGCGAGCTCGCACACGGCCCGTACGTCTATCACCTTCATCGTCGGGTTCGTCGGGGTCTCGATCCAGATCATCCGGGTCTCGGGGCGGATGGCGCGCCGGATCGCCTCGAGGTCCGTGAGGTCCGTGAGCGAGTACCCGATCCCCCGCGGCATCAGCACCTTGTCGAAGAGCCTGAAGGTGCCTCCATACACGTCGTCGCCGATGATGACGTGCTCGCCCGGCCCGACCGAGAGCGCGACCGTCGCGATCGCCGCCATACCCGAGCCGAAGGCGAAGCCACGACGTGCGCCCTCGAGGCTCGCGACGCACTCCTCCAGCGCGGCGCGCGTAGGGTTGCCCGTGCGGCTGTACTCGTAGCCCTTCGTCTCGCCGACGGCGGTCTGTGCGTAGGTGGAGGTCTGGTAGATGGGCGGGATCACCGCGCCCGTCGCCGGGTCCGGCTCCTGCCCCGCGTGGACCGCCCTGGTCTCGAATCCAAGCTCCTGCTCGTCCGCCAAATTACTCCTCCGGGTCGTCTCCGTCGAGCAGCCCGTGGGCGCGCAGCCACTCGTCGTCGTACAGCTTCGATATGTAGTTCCGGCCGGTGTCGCAGAAGATCACGACGACCACGGCGTCCGGGCCGAGCTCCGCCGCCACTACCACCGCGGCGTGCATCGCGGTGCCGGTGCTCGAGCCGACCAGCATCGCCTCCTCGCGGGCGATCCGGCGCGCCATGGTGTACGCCTCGCGATCGGTGACGGTCACCCACCTGTCCACGATCCTAGGGTCGAACGTCTCGGGCCAGAAGTCCTCCCCGATGCCCTCGGTGAGATAGGGATGGACGTCGTCGGGCTGGGTGTAGATGGAGCCCGCGGGGTCGGCACCCACGACCACCACGTCCGGGTTCTGATCCTTGAGGTACCGGCCGGCGCCGGTGATCGTGCCGCCCGTGCCCACAGACGCGACGAGGTGGGTTACCCGACCGTCCGTCTGCCTCCAAATCTCCGGACCCGTCGAGCGGTAGTGGGCCATCGGGTTCGCCTGGTTGCGGTACTGATTGGGCTGGTAGGAGTTCGGGATCTCGCGCTCGAGCCGGCTGGCCACGCTGTAGTAGCTCTCCGGCGACTCGTACGGCACGTCGGTGGGGCAGATCACCACCTTTGCCCCGAGCGCGCGGAGCAGCGAGCGCTTCTCCTCCGAGACCTTGTCGGGCATCACGAACACGAGCCGATAACCCTTCGCCGCGGCGGCTATGGCCAGGCTTATGCCGGTGTTGCCGCTCGTGGGCTCGATGATCGTGCCGCCCGGAGCGAGCTTCCCCTCGCGCTCACCCTGCTCGATGAGTGCGAGGCCGATGCGATCCTTCACGCTGCCGCCGGGGTTGAGCTGCTCGGCCTTGGCGAGCACGAGGGGCTCGAGTCCCCTAGTGAGATTCGGCAGCGCTATCAGCGGGGTGTTGCCGGTCGCCGCCAGGTAGTTGGGCAGGTACTCCATTAGGGCCCGATCCCCCCTACCTGAAGCCATCCGAGTACCGCTGCACCGGGTACCCGACGGCCTCGATCGCCTGCTTGAGCCGCACAGGGTCCGTCTTCCCCCGGTAGTACCTGACCTGCACGAGCCTGGGCGCGAGGTTCACGACGACCCTCTCGACCCCCTCGACCGGCTCGAGCGCGGCCCTCACGGCCCTCGCGTCCGCGGGATCGTGGAGCGCGGGCACGTTGAACGAGACGATGGTCAGCCCGCGCGTCTCCAGCGGTTGTGCCTGCATCCCCGCCTCCTACCGCGTCACCCTGAACGTGCAGCGCGTGCAGCGCACGAGCACGCTGCGCGTATACCTGTTCGCCTTGCCGACGAGCCTGCCGTTGCAGGCCGGACACGGCAGGTCGAGCGGGACCACCCGGTCCGGCGTCTCCATGAGCGACTCCGCGATCTCGGACACGTCGTGGGTCAGCTTGTAGTCCCCGACCGGGTCCCGATCCTGCGTCGGCTTGTCCGTGTCGGGCACTGGCGGTCCACCGAACATCTGGGCTCCTTCCTGGCAACGGTCGCCGCACCATTATATGGGCAATCGCGGGCGGGCGTGGCACGTGGGGCGGGGCTCCCGTGAGGGGGCGAACCGTGTCGTCTGTCTGAGGCCGGCCCTACCTTTGCTCGCGCTCCTTGTCCTCCGCGAGGTCGAGCGCGAGCACGCTCGCGAGGACGAGCACGTCGTTCGCGCCCTCTGCGACGTCGACCGCGTATGTGTCCCGCATGGAGAACCAGCGCTTGGAGACAGTCGCGATCGTCCGATCGCTCTGGCGGATCTCGAACTCGTGCTCGAACAGGTCGCCCGACATCTCGAGATCGTCGGGTCCGGGGACGTCGATGGTGAAGCGGTCGTGGAATGGTGTGAAGAGCTGCTTGCGGACCTCGGCCGCTTCCTGCCCGCCGATGGAGATCTCGTAGGTGGGCCGGAGGGAGAGCAGCTTGCGATGCACGCGCGCCACCTCCCGACCGCTCAGGTCCCGAACGATCAGCTCGTTGCGGAGGCTGAACACCTTGCCGTCCACCCTATACACCGGCTGCCCGGACTCGTCGAGGATGTCCGAGTCCTCGCCCAGCCTGAACATGCGCTCCCGAATGAGGTATCGCATCCTGTCCGCCCCCTGCGTGCTGCGTCGTGCCTGTACGCTCGAGCTGCATTGTACACGTTCTGTGGTCGGGCCGGAGCCTGGGGGAGCTCGAGCGGCTCGGACGGGCTCGGGCGAGGAGGCCAGGTGCGGCCGCACCTGGCCTCCTCGCGCTGCTGTGGAAGTGGTAGCCTAGCGC
>CADDYR010000291.1 GCA_902810765.1 Chloroflexota bacterium | reverse complement strand
CTCGAACGGCTGCTCGCGTCCGCCGTTGATGAAGTAGGTCACGTGAGCGTACTTCTCGGTCTCCGCCGAGTGGAACTGCGACAACCCGGCGCTCGCGACCACCTCCGCCAGCGGGTGCTCCACATAGGACGAGCCGAACGCGATCCCGGAGACGCACACCCTCGGGTCGTACTCGGCGAACGTTACGAAGCACAGGGGCTCGATTCTGCCCCCGCGGTCGAAGAACGGGAAGTCGTGCGCTGCGAACGCGCGGGTGAGCTCGCGGCCGCGGTCGGAGCGGAAGTTGTAGTAGATCACGCTGTCGCCGGGGCGGACGGTGGTGGGCTCCGAGCCGTCGGGCACGATGGCCGTGGGCTCCACGAACTCGTCGGTCGTGCCCTCCTCGTAGGAGCGCCGGATCGCCTCCTCCGCCGACGCCGCCCTCCGGCCGATCCCGTGAGCTATGAGGTCGTAAGCCTTCTTCACCCTCTCCCAGCGATTGTCGCGGTCCATCGCGTAGTACCGGCCCACGACGCTCGCGAACCGGCCCACCCCGAGCTGTCTCAGCTCGGGCTCCCACTCGCGGACGTAGCCGAGCGCGCTCCGGGGAGGTGTGTCTCTCCCGTCGAGGAAGGCGTGGATCGCCGCGTCGCGCAAGCCCTGCTGCCTCGCCATCCTGAGCAGGGCGCGCAGGTGGTCGTAGTGGCTGTGCACTCCACCCGGGCTGAACAGCCCGAAGAGGTGGAGCGTGCGGCCGTTCTCCCCTGCGTTCCGCATCGCCTTGGTGAGCGCGGGGTTCTCGAAGAAGGAGCCGTCGTGGATCGCGGCGTCTATGCGCGGCATATCCTGCAGCACCACGTATCCCGCGCCGATGTTGAGGTGTCCCACCTCGGAGTTGCCCATCTGACCCGGGGGCAGCCCCACCGCCTCGCCCGAAGCCTCGAGGTGAGTGTGGGGGCAGGAGGCGAGGTAGGAGTCGACGTTCGGGGTGCGAGCTAGGTCCACCGCGTTGCCCGGCCCCCTGGGGGCGATGCCCCATCCGTCCATGATGATGAGCACGACCGGCCTGTGTGCCACCTGTGCGTCCCTCCTCTCGCCCGGCGGCCGCCCGACGCGCCGAGCTCGACTTCCTGTTTTACCACAACCAGACCGTCTACATCGCCCCCGCGGACTCCTCCCGGAGCTCCTCGCGCCACAGCAGACGCATCTCGACGCTATCGCGCAGCGCGTCGCTCAGACTGCCCAGAGCATCGACGCGGCCATCGCGCAGCACGATCACCTGGTCCGCCCTGTTCAGCACGGCCCGGCGGTGGGAGACGACCAGGCAGGTGAGGTCGCGACGGGCGAACAGCCGGTCCCACAGCAGCTTCTCGGTCTCGACGTCGAGCGCGCTCGAGAGGTCGTCGAACACGAGCAGCTCGGCCTCGCGGACGAGCATCCGGGCGGCCGCCGCCCTGTGTGCCTGGCCGCCGGAGAGCTTCACGCCCCTCGGGCCGATCACGGTGTCGAGCCCGTCCTCGAGGTGCGGGACGTCGCGGTCGAGCGCGGCGGTGCGCAGCGCCTCGCGCACGGCCCGCTCGTCCTGGGGCAGGCCGAGCAGGATGTTGTCCCGGAGCGTGTCGCTGAAGAGCCTCGGAGCCTGCGGCGTGTACGCCGAGCGAGGCGGCTGGAAGAACGATGCGGGATCGGCGACGGGCCGCCCGTTCCACAGGATCTCGCCCTGGTCTCGCGGCAGCAGGCCGAGCAGCACGTGCAGCAGCGTGGTCTTGCCGGAGCCCACGCGTCCGGTGACGACCGTGAAGGTCCCGCGCTCGAGCGCGAAGCTCACGCCCTCTATCCCTCGCCCGCTCCCCGGGTGTCGGTAGGTCAGCCCTCGCACCTCGAGCCTCCTCAGTGGATCGTCGGGGCGCTCCGGAACCGCCTCGATCTCCGGCAGATGGTCGCCCGTGTACACGGGGCCGTGGCGCGCGAGCTCGAGCGCGGATGGGTGGTCGGTGAGCGCGTGCATCCTCTCGACAGACACTCGCGACTGCTGATATCGCACGACCGCGCGCCCGAGCCATCGGGGGAAGCCGACGACGCCCGGCAGGTAAGACGCGAACAGCGCGAAGTCGCCCACGGTGAAGCTCCCCGACCGCATCGCCGAGGCCGCGAGGAGGAGCATAAGTCCTGTCGCGAGGTTCACCGAGTTGAAGTTGATCGTGTCTATGATCTGCGTCAGCAGGCTGTCGAGCAGCGCAGTGCGCCCGCGCTCCTCGTTCAGCCTGCGGAAGTGCGTCATCACCTGCGGCGTGGCCGACGCCACCTTGATCGCCTGTACCGCGCCGAACACCTCGCCTATGAACCCTGCCACCCTGCCCGCCGCCTTCCGGCTCGCCGCCCGGCGCCTCTGGACCCGCGTGCCCGCGAGGTTCGCCGCCGCGACGGCCACGGCCACCGGCACCGTGACGACGAGCGTGATCACGGGATTGATCCTCAGCATGACGACGAGCGCGGCTATAGTGAACAGCCCCTGGCCGATCAGGTCCAGCCAGCCGTCGAGCGTCTGCAGCATCACCTCGACATCGTCGCGAAACCGGCTGATCGCCTCCCCCGCGGAGTAGGGCAGCCTGAGCGGGGCACGCATCCCGAGCACCCCCGAGAGCAGGTTCCTGCGCAGCAGCGCCTCCGTCTTGTACCACCAGGTGAAGTACAGGAACAGGCTCAGGATGAAGCTCGCGATGTGCGCCGCTCCCACGGCGAGGAGGAGAGCGATCAGCGTCCACTCGTTCAGCCCAGCGGGGGCGCGACCGCTCAGGGCGTCGAAGAACCTCTGCGCGATCACGCCCATCGCGAGCGGAATGGAGTACCACACGGCCCACACCGCGATGTTCGCGGGATACAGCCAGCGCTCGAACGTCGTCAGCCTGAGCAGCACCCTGAAAGCGCTCAAGCCAGTACCTCCTCCCCCGTCCGGAGCAGCGCGCGGAAGCGGCTGTCCGGATCGCTCTCCAGGTCCTGCCTGCGGCCGTGCTCCACCACCCGTCCGTCCTCGAGCAGGAGGATGCGGTCGGCCCGTCTCACCGTGTCGAGGCGGTGGGCGATGATGATCGCCGTGCGACCCTCGAGCAGCTCGTCCACCGCGTGCTCCAGCCGCAGCTCCGTCGCGGGATCGAGCCTGGACGAAGCCTCGTCGAGCACAACCACGCCGGGGTCTCGCAGGAACACTCGGGCGAAGGCGAGCAGCTGCTCCTCGCCCGCCGACAGCCCCAGCCCACCGGCAGAGAGCTCCGTGTCCAGCCCGTCCGGCAGAGACCGCAGCCAGGAGCTCAGACCCACGTCGCGCAGCACCTCGATCACCCGTCCGTCGGACTTCGAGGTATCGAACATCGTGAGGTTGTCCCGCACGGTGCCCTGGAGCACCTGCACCTGCTGCGTGACCATCCCGACCCGCGCGTGCAGCTCGTCGAGACGGAAGCGGCGCACGTCCTCTCCTCCGACTAGCACCTGCCCGTCCGTCGCGTCATACAGCCTGAGCAGGAGGCGAGCTATCGTGCTCTTGCCGCTGCCCGTGCGCCCGAGCAGCCCCAGCACCTCTCCCGGCTCGAGCCGGAAAGAGACGTCGCGCAGCACCTGTTCGCCCTCGTGGTAGGAGAACGACACGCCCCGGAACTCGACGCTGAGCGGTCCCGGCTCCACGCCAGCCCCCGGACCGTCCTCGATGCGCCCGCGCTCGGAGTAGAGCTGCTGCACACGCCTGATGCTCGCCGTCGCGCGCTGCAGGTCCTGCAGCTGCTGCGCGAGCTGCTGGATCGGCCAGCGCAGCTCGGAGGTGTAGCTCCAGATCAGGTAGGCTCCGCCAAGGGTGATCGCGCCCTGGCGGTAGAGCACCAGGCCGAGCACGAGGGCGAGCGCGAGGCCGACTACGAACAGCCCGGTGGTCGCGCTCCACATCACGCCCTCCATCATCCCCGAGCGCCTGCCGGCCCGGAACAGGTTGCGCATGAAGTGGTGGAACCTGTGCATGACGTAGGACGAAGCGCCGTTCGAACGGAGGTCCGCCAGGCCCGCGAGCCTCTCCTCGAGGAAGCCGTAGAGCTCCGCGCTCGCCTGGCGCTCGCGCGTCACGTACGGCACGCTCACGTTCTGCAGCCGGGTCACGACGACCACGGACACGACCGTGAAGGCGGCTATCGAGACGCCGATCCGCCAGTCCTCGAGCCACAGCAGCACGAGCACCCCCACGAGATACAGCCCGCTGCCGAGCACGAGGATCACGAACTGCGAGAAGAAGTTGGAAAGAGTGTCTATGTCGCCGTCAATTCGCTCGATCATCTCGCCGGGCGTGTGTTCCTGGTGGAAGGCCATGTCCAGGTCGAGGCAGTGCTCGGCGAGGTCGGCGCGCATCGCGTTCGTCGCGGTCCATCCTACCCACTCGCCCGCGTCGGTCGCGGCCACACCGAGCACCTGTCCGGCGAGCGCAGCGGCGATGTACACAGCGGCTAGCACCAGCAGCGC
>CADDYR010000290.1 GCA_902810765.1 Chloroflexota bacterium | reverse complement strand
ACACCTCGCAGGCGCGGCTGCTCGCCGCCCTGGGGATCGGCGAGGCGGTGGCGTGGCACTTCGAGCGCGCGAGGAGCCCCGAGGAGTTCGCGCGCACGCGGGCCGCGGTGGAGCAGCTGGTCAGGCCGGACGGCCTCGGAAGCTTCAGGGCGCTCGTGACCGGTCGGGGCGTGCCCGAGGCTCCCCTGCGCGGGCTCTCTTTAGGCGGCGACCCGATCTAGAGCGCCGCGACCGGGGCCAGCGGGACCTCTGTCCGGCGCCGTTGCTCGAAGCGCACGAGATGCTGGCACCCGGCATCGCGCAGCTCGGAAGTCGCCCGGTCGAAGCCGGAGGCCACCTCGTGGGGCGCGTGCGCGTCCGAGCCGAGCGCGAGGGGCACGCCACGATCCACCAGGGCATGCAGGAGGCGGGGGGCGGGATAGAGCTCTCCGACTGGCTTGCGGTAGCCCGCGGTGCTCGCCTCCACCGCCACGCCCGACCGCCCCATCCTGTCCGCCACGCTGGCGTACAGCTCCTCGAGAGGCTCGTCAGGCCTGTGGCCGAACTTCTTGATCACGTCCAGGTGCCCGATCACGTCGTACAGCCCCGTCTCGGCCGCGCCGCAGATCAGGTCGAAGTACGTCCCGTAGAGCTCTCCGAGGTCCCACTCGTCGTAGCGGCTCACGAACGCGGGGTTGTCGAACCCCCACGAGCCGATGTAGTGCACAGAGCCGTACACATAGTCCCAGGGGTACGGCTCGAGGAGCCGCAGCATCTCCTCCTCGCGACCGGGCACGTAGTCGGCCTCGACGCCGAGGCGCACGGTGATCTCGGGATAGCGATCGCACAGGTCGAGCACGCGACGCACGTACTCCTCGAAGCGGGACTCAGGCATCGCGATCTCGGGATCGCGCTCGCCCTCCGGCAGCCAGTACTGGGGGATGTGCTCGGCGAAGCCTATCTCCTCGAGACCTGCGGAGATGGCCGCGAGCACGTACTCCTCGGCCTCGCCGGTGGCGTGACCGCACATCGAGGTGTGCACGTGGTAGTCCGCAAGCGAGGCCAAGGCCGCTCAGCCCCCGCTCGCGGAGCCGACGGCCTGCAGGCCCCGCTCGACACTCACGACGAGCTCCTCGTATGCGAACGGCTTGGCCACGAAGTCGTCGGCCCCTCCGTCGAAGGACACCTGCAGGTGCTCCCGACGGCCGTGCGCGCTGACGACTATCACGAACGGCTGCTTGCGCCGCGGCCTGGAGCGGATGTAGCGCAGCACGTCGTAGCCGTTGTGGATCGGCATCAGCACGTCGAGCAGCACCACGTCGGGCTCGACCACGTCGAGCATCCGCAGCGACTCGGGAGGCCCGGCGGCTGTCGCAGCGATCCCCGCCTCGGCCAGCATGTCGAGGAGCATCTCCCGCATGTCGCTGTCGTCGTCTATGATGAGTACCAACTGCCGTCCCTTGCTGGGCGCTGTCGGGCCGCCCGGCGATGCGCCGATGCGAGCAGCGCCGAACACGTGAAATATAGCACACTTCGCCACGAATGCGATACAGTCAATGCGAACTACCATTGCATCCGTGAGCCGGAACGATTGACGCGGCGCGGTTTTGGCCATAGAATCGAGCAGCGAACGGAGGAGGCCCCTTGCACCGACTACGAGTTGCGCTCGCGCAGATAAACCCGACCGTGGGAGACATCCAGGGCAACTGCGAGCTGATACGCTCGCGCATCCGCGAGGCGCGCGAGGCGGGGGTGGACGTGGTCGCCTTCCCCGAGCTGGCGATCACCGGCTATCCCCCGGAGGACCTGCTGCTCAAGCCGTGCTTCGTGGATGACAACCTCTCGGCCCTGCGCGGTCTCGCACCAGAGGCGGAGGGGATCACCGTCATTGTGGGGTTCGTGGACAAGGACGAGGACATATACAACGCCGCGGCGGTACTGCACGACGGCGAGGTCGCGGGCACCTATCACAAGACCTACCTGCCGAACTACAGCGTCTTCGACGAGAACCGATACTTCCAGCAGGGCGACGAGGTGCCGATCTTCAGGCTCGGCGGCGTCGGCATCGGCGTGAGCATCTGTGAGGACATCTGGTACCCGACCGGGCCCGCGGCGGCGCAGGCGATGGCGGGAGCCGAGGTGCTGATCAACATCAGCGCCTCGCCGTATCGCTGTACGGTGCCGGAGTCGCGCGAGCGCATGCTCAGGACCCGGGCCCAGGACAGCACCGCGTGCGTGTGCTTCGTGAACACCGTCGGGGGGCAGGACGAGCTCGTGTTCGACGGCTACAGCGCCGTCTACGGCCCCGAGGGCGAGGTCATCGCGCGCGCCCCGGCCTTCAGGGAGACCCTGCTCGTGGCCGACCTCGACGTCCGCGCGATCTTCAGACAGAGGCTGCACGACCCCAGGCTGAGGAAGCTGGTGCGGGAGTCGTGGAGTCGGAGCGAGCTGAGCGTGTGGGACCTCGGAGAGCTCCAGCCGCGGGGCGACAGGCCGGAGGTCTGCCCGGGCATCGCTCCCCTGCTCGGGCAGGAGGAGGAGATGTACGAGGCTCTCGTGCTCGCGATGCGCGACTACGCGCGCAAGACGCACTTCGAGAAAGCCGTCATCGCGCTCTCCGGCGGCATAGACTCGAGCCTCGTGGCCGCGATCGCCGTGGACGCGCTCGGGCCCGAGAACGTGGTCGGGGTGAGCATGCCGTCACGCTACAGCTCGGAGGGCAGCAGGACCGACGCGGAGCAGCTCGCCGAGAACCTGGGCATCGAGCTGCTCCGCATCCCGATCGAGGGGCCGTTCACCGCCTTCCTGGAGGCGCTCTCGGGCACGTTCGAGGGGACCGCGCCGGACGTGGCGGAGGAGAACCTGCAGGCGCGGTGCCGCGGCGTGATCATGATGGCCCTCGCGAACAAGTTCGGCTGGCGGGTCATCACGACCGGCAACAAGAGCGAGGGCGCCGTGGGCTACGCGACGCTGTACGGCGACACCGCCGGAGGGTTCGCGCTCATCAAGGACCTGCCGAAGACGGACGTGTACCGCCTCAGCCGGTACCGGAACTCGCGGGAGGAGGTCATCCCCAGGAGCGTGCTCGAGAAGGCGCCGAGCGCGGAGCTGCGTCCCAACCAGACGGACCAGGACACCCTCCCGCCCTACGAGGTGCTCGATCTGATCCTCGAGGAGTATGTCGAGGGAGATCGGAGCGTGGACGAGATCGCGGCGCTCGGGTTCGACCGCGAGACGGTCGCGCGCGTCATCCGAATGGTGGACGCGGCCGAGCACAAGCGGCGACAGTCTCCGCACGGTCCGAAGGTGACTCCGAGGGCGTTCGGCCGCGACCGCAGGCTCCCGGTCGCCAACGGCTATCGCGTGAGCTAGGCTCCGGCCGCTCGCGCCCCCGTGGTGAGGAGGTCCTGATGGCGCGAACACTCACCGCTCCTCGCGCCCGGGCGCGGGATCCTCTGAGAGCGGCCTGGCGCGCGCTCTCCTCGGAGCGGGTCGCGCTCGTGCCTGTAGCTGCAGTATTCTCGGGCCTGATCCTCGGCTCGATCGTCCCGCAGGTCCCGTCCTCGCTCCTGGAGTCCCGGGTCGGCGCCTCGGCCTGGATGGGGTCGGAGCGCGAGGCGCTCGGCTGGCTCGGACGGACGCTGAGCGCCCTCGGGCTGTTCGACGTGTACCACTCGTGGTGGTTCCGCGCTGCGCTCATCTGGATCGGCGCGGCACTCGTGGTCCAGATCGTCAACCGCGCGCTAGCCAACCTGTCCGGGCGGGGCGCGCCGAAGGAGCCACCGGTAACGCGCGTCGAGCTCCACGCGGGTGCTGCTCCAGCCGAGGCCCGGGCGCATCTGGAAGGCGTGCTCGAGGCGTGCGGCTATCGGGTGGGGGGCGGCCACGCCGGTGGCGGAAACCTGGTAGCGAGCCGGAGGAGCTGGTCGCGCTGGAGCAGCACCATCGCCCACCTCGGCGTCGTGATCGCTCTCGCGGCGGCGGTAGCGGGGACGCTCGTCGGCTTCCACGACCCCTCCCTGGTGCTCGGAGAGGGCTCGAGCGTCGAGGTGGGGCACGGCACGGGGCTGCGAATCCGGAACGAGGGCCTGACCTCGACCTGGTACCCGCGGCTCGACCGTCCGGAGGAGTCGGCCACGTACGTCGCGATCTACGACCGCGGGAGGCTGGTGCGAGAGCACGTCAGAGTGTCGGTCAACCACCCCGCGTCCTATCACGGAGTCAGCTTTCATCAGGTGTCCTTCGGCCCCGCCGTGGGCCTGCGCGTGACGGACGCGGCCGGGAGGGAGGTGCTGCGTGGTACAGTGCCCCTGCAGTACAGGGACCAGTGGGGCCGCCCGGCGGGGGTGGTGCGCCTGCCCGGGATCGTCGCCTGGATCTACGGCCCGAGCCTCGCAGGTCCCGACTCGAGGCTGGCGTCCGGCAGCCTCGGAGTATTCCTGTATCGCTCGGGCGCCCCCCAGGGGGCGCCCGTGGGCCGGGCGACGCTCCGCCAGGGCGCGGAC